>NZ_RZOF01000268.1:0-8667 GCF_003998955.1 Mesorhizobium sp. M4B.F.Ca.ET.017.02.2.1
CTGGGAGGCGCTGTGGGCCGAGGGCCAGAAGCATGGCGCCTGCGCCTACGGCACCGAGTCCATGCACGTGCTGCGCGCCGAGAAGGGCTACATCATCGTCGGCCAGGACACCGACGGCACGGTGACGCCGAACGATGCAGCCCTTGACTGGGCGGTCGGCAAGAAGAAGACCGACTTCGTCGGCATCCGTGGCCTGATGCGGCCGGACCTTGTCGCCAAGGGCCGCAAGCAGCTCGTCGGCCTCAAGACCAAGGACCCCAAGGTGGTGCTGGAAGAGGGCGCGCAGATCGTCGAGGATCCTGGCCAAGCGATCCCGATGAAGATGATCGGCCACGTCACCTCCAGCTACTGGTCGGAGAATTGCGGCCGTTCGATCGCGCTGGCGCTGGTCGCCGGCGGACGCGACCGCATGGGCAAGACGCTCTATGTGCCGATGCCGAACGGGACGATCGAGGTGGAAGTCACCGGCATGGTGTTCTTCGACGAGAAGGGGGAGCGCCTCAATGGCTAAGGCTGCCGCAAAGACAACCGCTGCGGGCTCGTCGGCCGAGCGCCGTCCGGCGCTGGCCGGGCGCACGACAGAGGCGAAGGGCGTCACGCTCGCCGTGCTGGCGCCGGCCGAGCGCATTTCGGTGCGCGCGCCGGAGGCTTCGCTGACCGTGCTTTCGAAGGCGCTCGGCGTGAGCTTGCCGACAAAGCCGAAGACCTCGGCGGCCAAGGCCGGGCGCACGGCGCTCTGGCTCGGACCGGACGAATGGCTGGTGATCGACGAGGCGGGCAAGGATCCGCTCGCCGACTGCGCCAAGGTGACGGCGCTGCATTCGGCGGTTGGCATCTCGCACCGCAACGTCGCGTTTTCCGTCACCGGCCCGGCGGCCGCCGTGACCGTCAACTCCGGCTGCCCGCAGGATCTCTCTCTTGACGCGTTCCCGGTCGGGGCGGCTTCGCGCACCATCCTCGGCAAGGCCGAGATCGTGCTGCTGCGCACGGCGGCGGATGCCTTCCGGGTCGAATGCTGGCGTTCGTTCTCGGACTATGTCTTTACTCTGCTGTCGGAAGCGGCGAGCGACGCGGCGAACTGAGCCATAGGAACCATCGACGCCCCGATCCGTTTTGCGGCAGCGTGTCGAGGGAGAATGCCGATGCCGTCGAAATCCGCGCCTAGGCCGCCCAGGAAGACGGCGGCAGTCCGCTCGCTCGAGCACGAACGAACACACGAGGTCGAGGAAGAGGAACTCGAGGAAGGTCTCGAGGACACGTTCCCGGCCAGCGATCCGGTGTCGATCACCTCGACCTCCATTCCGGGCGGCCCCGCAAGACCTGGCAAGGCCAAGACGGTGCCAGGGCGCAAGCCACGCAGGTAAGAAGGCCAGCAAAAAGGGCGGTCAGGATATCCTGCCGCCCTTTGAGTATTTCGTGGCGTTCGAACCGCCTTAGAACGTGCTGGGCACGATCCACGGATCGATTTCGATGCCCAGACGCTGGCCCTTGGCGGCGTCGGTCTTGGTCGTCGCGCCGGTCTTTTCGACCGAGCCGGTCGTGCCGCAATCGAGCTTCACATTGGCGTTGGTCTGGACGCAAGCCGCGGCAGGAGCCTGCTTGGCCTGATGGCTGGTGCCGGCGAAAGCGGCGCCCGAGAAAGCCAGGACGGTAGCGAGAGCGAGGATTGTCTTTTTCATCATCTTTCTCCGGTCAATCTTTTTCGTACATGTACGATACGGCGTACATATACGTCCGGAGGAGTGGGAGTTCAAGTGAGAAATTGTACATGTACGGTCAAATTTTCTGAAAATACGAAAATGTCGCACGGCGCGACGCTCGGCCAGATTGGACGGTAAAAACCGGGGGTTCGCTCCTGCGCAATGCCGGCCCAAAACCGCTGGGCGGAATTGCTCCAGTCAGCAGTTGACTGGCGTCTCGGTCAGCGGCGGCACGTCCTGCGTCGAAAGCGAGGCAAGCGTGAAATCGCACATCCGCTTCACGAAAGCCTCCGGGTCGCCGAACGGATAGAACGGAAAGGTGATCAAGAGCGAGATCGTGCCGTGGCCGACCGCCCACAGCATGGTGGCGATGGCGCGCGGGTCGCCCTTGAGCTTGCCGGCGGCGACGCAGGCCTCGACCCTGCTGATCAACACCTTCATCGCCGGATTGCCCTCTTCCATGTCCTCGTAACTGCGGCCTTCCGGCAGCCGGGTCTTTTCGGTCATGAAAACGGTGCGGTATTCGTTGGGATTGCCGAGGCCGAAGGCGGCGTACTCGGTCATCACCGCCTGCAGGGCCTCGATCGGATCGTCGGCGGGGTGCGCCTCGATGCGCCGCGCCAGCGTCTCGAAGGCGTCCTCGGCCAGCGCGAACAGGATGTCCTGCTTGTCGGCGAAGTAGGAATAGACCGACATCGGCGCGTAGCCGACCCGCTTGGCCAGCTTGCGGATGGTCAGGCCCTCATAGCCTTCTTCCTGAACGAGCTTGTGGGCCGCTTCGACCAGTTCGGAGCGCAGCTCTGCTTTCTGTTTTTCGCGGCGTGTCTGGACGCTCAACGGCAAGGTTTGCCTGCCTTCGTTGGTTGGTTGCCTTGTTAAAATATATACGCTGTACGGAAACGAACAAGTGCGTGGCAGGTTCCCCAACGTCCGCCCTAACCCTTTGTTCCAACGCAATTCCGGACGGAAAATCGCTTTGGGCGGCCTGCCCTAGATGGCGCCGATGCCGCCGTCGAGCGCCAGCGCATGGCCGGTCATGAAGGAGTTGGCGGGATCGGCAAGAAACAGGATCCCCGTTGTGATCTCGTCAACCTCGCCGACCCGCTTCATCGGCACGCCGCGCGTGAGTTCGGCAATCGCCTCGGCTTCCGGGGAGCCGCTGGCGCGGACGAAGCCGTCCACCATCGCGGTCCTGGTATGCGCGGGACAGACTGCGTTGATGCGCACACCCTTGGTGGCATATTCGGCAGCGGCCGAGCGCGTCAGCCCGACAACGCCATGCTTGGCGGCGGCATAGACCGACAGCTTGGGCGCGCCGGACAGGGCGGCGACAGAGGCGACGTTGACGATGACGCCGCCCTTGCCGCTTGCCTTGAACTGCCGTTCCATTTGCGGGATCTGATGCTTCATGGCGTAGAAAACGCCGAGCAGGTCGACCTCCAGCACCCGGCGCGCCTCGTCCGACACCACCTGCGGAAGGCGCACGAAGGAATGGACGATGCCGGCATTGTTGACGGCAATGTCGAGCCGGCCGTACTTCTCCACCGCCAGCGCGACGAGATCCTCGGAGAGTTTCTCGTCGGCGATGTTGCCGGCGAGGATTGTCGACTCGACATCAAGCGTCGCGGCGAAATCGCGTAGCGCAGCCTCGTCGAGATCCGATAGGACCAGCCGCGCACCTTCGGCGGCGAAGGCGTTTGCCGCGCCGCGGCCGAGGCCGCCGGTCGCACCGGTGATCAGCACGGTCGCTCCATCGAAACGGCCCATCGCTCAGTTCTCCCAATGTCAAACCTTGTTGTCGATCAGGTCTACCGCGAGCGCGGCAAGCAGTTTTACCGCCTCGCCATAGGTCCTGGCCTTTTCCGGATTGGAGGCGTTGCCGTCCAGCGCGCGGCGGTAGACGCCCTGGCAAATCGCTGCCAGGCGGAAGAAGGAGAAGGCGAGGAAGAAACTCCAGTTGCCGATGCCGGCAATCTCGCGCCGCTGGCAATAGGCGTCGACATAGGCTTCCTCGGATGGCAGGCCAAGCCTAGCGCGGTCGACGCCACCGAGGCCGCGAAAGCCCGATGCATGCGGCAGGCGCCATTGCATGCATTGATAGGCGATGTCGGCGAAGGGGTGGCCGAGCGTCGACAGCTCCCAGTCGAGCACCGCAATCACTTGCGGCTCGCTGGCCGCGAAGATCATGTTGTCCAGCCGGTAGTCGCCATGCACCAGCGAGACGCGGCCATCATCGGCCGGCATGTGCGTCTCCAGCCAGGCGATCAGCCGGTCCATATCCGCCACCTTGCCGGTTTCGGAGGCGCGGTATTGGCTGGTCCAGCGGCCGAACTGGCGTTCGAAATAGCTGCCGGACTTGCCGAAATCCACAAGCCCGACAGCTTCGACGTCGACATCGTGCAAGGCGGCCAGCGTTGCGTTCATGGCATCGTAGATGGCGGCGCGATCCTCGTTCCCGGATGCCTCCGGCAGCGACGGGTCCCAGAAGATGCGGCCGTCGAGGAACTCCATGACATAGAACATGCGGCCGATGGGCGAGTCCTCGCCGGACAGGTGCAGCATGCGCGGCACCGGCACGGCGGTGGCGGCAAGCGCCTTCATCACCCGGAACTCGCGATCGACCTGATGCGCGGATTTCAGCAACTGGCCCGGCGGCTTGGCGCGCAGCACGTAGCGGCCGCTTGCCGCGGTCAGAAGATAGGTCGGGTTCGATTGTCCGGACTTGAACTTCTCGATGGCGGAAAGCCCGCCAAAACCCGGGATATGCGCCTCGAGATAGGGCGCAAGCGCCGCCTGATCGAGCGCGTTCAGGTCGTTCATGCGGTCTCGGGCTGGCGCTCGATCAGCGTCAGGGTCAGCCAGCGCGCGGTCAGCGCCGGCTTCTTCGAGCCCTCGATCTCGATGGTCACGTCATGCGCCGTCTGCACCCAGCCCGAGGGCCTGACCTTGACGTCGGCGAGCACGAAACGGGTGCGGATGCGCGCGCCGGTCTTTACCGGCGCCAAAAAGCGCAGCGAATCGAAGCCGTGGTTGACGCCCATCTTGCTGTTTTCGAGCGGCGGCATGGTCTCGAAGGTCATCGCCGAGAGCAGCGACAGCGACAGGAAGCCATGCGCGATGGTGCCGCCGAACGGCGTCTCGCGGCTGGCGCGGTCCGGATCGCAGTGGATGAACTGGTGGTCGTCGGTGGCGTCGGCGAACTGGTCGATCATGCGCTGCGTGACCACGCGCCAGGGCGACACGCCGACTTCCTTGCCGACGCTGGCCAGAAGCACATCGAGACTGATCGGTTCCACGCTGATGTCCTCCACTTCACCCCCGCCGGCGTTCCGGTCGGACATTCATTCCTTGAACAGGGTCAGCCCATGCTGCACCGACTGGCCGCCGTCGATCGGCAGGATGGCGCCGGTGACATAGCTGCCCGCACGGCTGCACAAATAGAGCGTTGCGCCGGCAATGTCATCCGGCATGCCGATGCGGCCGATCGGAACATGGCCGCCGACATGTTTCGCCTGTTCCTCGGTTCCGGTGGCAAAGGCGGTCATCCGGCTCTGGAAGGGACCGGGGGCGAAGGCGTTGACGGTGATGCGGCGGGCAGCCAACTCGATCGCCAGCGTGCGCGTCAGGTGATGAACCGCGGCCTTGGAGGCGGTGTAGGAATAGGCATCATCGGCAAGCGGCTGCGTGCCCATCACCGAACCCAGATTGATCACCCGGGCCGGATCCGTCTCGCTGGCGGCGGCGTCGAGCAGCGGCAGCAGCTCGCGCGTCAGATGGAAGACAGCGGTGACGTTGACGCCGAACACCTTGGCCCAGGCGTGGTAGGGGAACTCTTCCAGCGGCGCCCCCCAGGAGATGCCCGCATTGTTGACCAGAATGTGCAGCCGCTCCGTCCGCGCCTTTACCTCGGCGACGAGCGCGGCGATGCCGGCTTCGCTGGAGACGTCGCCGGCAAAGCCCTCGGCATGCCCCGGGCCGCCGAGGGCGTTGATTTCGCTCGCGACCTTGATGCAGTCCTCGCCCTTGCGGGAGGCGATCATGACGCTGGCGCCGGCCCTGACCAGGGCGGTCGCCGCCATGCGGCCGATGCCGGTCGCGGCACCCGTGACCAGCGCGGTCTTGCCGGCGACTGAGAACAGCTCGTCCAGATAGCTCATGGCGCTCCTCCGCAATCTCGCCGCAGGCCGAGGCCAAGGGACTCGCCTGGGGACTCGCGTTGACAAGGCTAGCCGAAGTACGGTCATCCTTGCCACGGGTAAAGAGGCATCTCCGAAAGGATCGGAAGCGATGGCGGACATGAATCTCGGCATGACCGAGCGGCTGAAGCCGATCCACGCGCGCGTCGCGGCGATGGTGCGCGACGAGATCGCGCCGCTCGGCGAGGAGTTCCTGGCCGAGATCGGCAAGGACGGCGACCGCTGGGTCTACACGGCGCGGCAGACCGAAATCCTCGAGGGCCTCAAGAAGACCGCCCGGGAACGCGGGCTGTGGAACTTCTGGCTGACCGGTTCCGAGCGCGGCTATGGCCTCTCCACGGTCGAATACGCCTATCTGGCGGAGGAGATGGGCAAGGCGCATCTGGGAGCCGAGACCTTCAACTGCTCGGCGCCCGACACCGGCAATATGGAGGTGCTGGAGCGCTACGGCTCGGCGGAGCACAAGCAACAATGGCTGGAGCCGCTGCTCGACGGCAGGATCCGCTCGGCCTATCTGATGACCGAGCCGGACGTCGCCTCCTCCGACGCCACCAACATTTCGATGCGCTGCGAGCGGCGCGGCGACGATTATGTGCTCAACGGCGAGAAATGGTGGGCGTCCGGCGCCGGCGATCCGCGCTGCGCCATCTACATCGTGATGGTCAGGACAGGTTCCGACGATGACCCTCGGCATCGCCAACATTCGATGATCCTGGTGCCTTCCGATGCCAAGGGCGTGACCAATCTCAGGGCCATGCAGGTCTATGGCGACGACGATGCGCCACACGGCCACATGCATCTCAGGTTCGACAATGTGGTCGTGCCGGCGTCGAACCTGATCCTCGGCGAGGGCAGGGGCTTCGAGATCGCGCAGGGGCGGCTGGGACCGGGCCGCATCCATCACTGCATGCGCGCCATCGGCCAGGCCGAGATGGCGCTGGAGATGCTGTGCCAGCGCTCGGTGCGCCGCGAGGCCTTCGGCCAGCCCCTGGCGAAACTCGGCGCCAATTTCGACACCATCGCCGAATGCCGCATGGAGATCGAGATGGCGAGGCTGCTCTGCCTCAAGGCGGCATGGATGATCGACCAGGGCGACGCCCGCGCCGCCGCGCCCTGGATCAGCCAGATCAAGGTCGTGGCGCCGCGCGTCGCGCTCAAAGTCACCGACGAGGCGGTGCAGATGTTCGGCGCGCAAGGCATCAGCCAGGACACGCCGCTGGCGCGCTTGTGGACACATTTGCGCACGCTGCGCCTCGCCGACGGGCCCGACGCCGTGCACCGCCGGCAGGTGGCGCGAACCGAGCTGAAGAAATACACGCAGGAGAAGGTCTGAGCGCGAGGCTTGGCCAGTCACTGCTCTGCGACAAGCAAGGAGTATCCCCGATGACCCTCCCATCGGAAATGAAGGCGCTGCTGCTGACCGGCGACGGCTACACCAAGACGCCATCGGGCAGCGCGCTTGAGACGATGGACCCCTATCTCGAGCAAGGCACGATCGCGGTGCCGACACCCGGACCGAGCCAGGTGCTGATCAAGGTCAGCCTGGCCTCGATCAACCCGTCCGACGTCGCCTTCATCAAGGGCCAGTACGGCCAGCCGCGGGTCAAGGGTCGGCCGGCCGGCTTCGAGGGCGTCGGCATCGTGGCCGCGACCGGCGGCGAGCCCTACGCAACGGGTCTGGCCGGCAAGCGCGTCGCCTTTGCCACCGGCCTGTCGAACTGGGGCGCCTGGGCCGACTATGCGGTCGCGGAAGCGGCGTCCTGCATCCCGCTGCTCGACACGGTGCGCGACGAGGATGCGGCGGCGATGATCGTCAACCCGCTCACCGCGCTCGCCATGTTCGACATCGTCAAGCAGGACGGCGAGAAGGCCTTTATCATGACAGCCGGCGCCAGCCAGCTCTGCAAGCTGATAGCGGGCCTCGCCAAGGAAGAGGGCTACAGGCCGATCGTCACCGTGCGCCGCGACGAGCAGATCGCGCTGCTCAAGGACGTCGGTGCCGCCCATGTGCTCAACGAGAAGGCGCCGGATTTCGAGGCCAGGCTGCGCGAAGTGATAAAGGCAGAGCAGCCGCGCATCTTCCTCGACGCGGTCACCGGGCCGCTGGCCTCGGCCATCTTCAACGCCATGCCGAAGCGCTCGCGCTGGATCGTCTATGGCCGGCTCGACGCGGAGCCGACGGTCATCCGCGAGCCCGGCCAGCTGATCTTCCAGCACAAGCATATCGAAGGTTTCTGGCTCGCCGAATGGATGCGCGAGCACCGCGACCGGATGGGTCCGGCGGTCATGGAGGCGCAGAAGCGCTTTTCCGACGGCCGCTGGTCGACGGACGTGACGGCGGTGGTGCCGCTGGAAGAGGCGATCGGCCCCGCGGCGGGGGAGCTCGCCAAACCGAACGGCAAGGTGTTCATCAAGCCGTAGGTTTTCCCTTCTCGCCGTTCACGGGGAGAAGGTGCCCGAAGGGCGGATGAGGGGCGGCGCTGACGGCCGTGATTGGCCGTGCTGCTGGCGTTCGTCGTCATCGATACCAGGCGGCAATCTCGCAAGCTTGGTGCTGCCCCTCACCTGCCTGCCGGCATCCTTGTAACTTGTCCCTTGCCGACTCTGCTATTGCAGCAGGTGCGGTGGCGGACGAGAGACCGGAGAAGCCCGTGGGAGAGCGAGGGTCTTCGTCCGCCGTTCCATCGACCCCGAACAGTCGCCTGGGCCGCAAGCGAAGCCCGATTAGGCAAGGATGGGATAGGATGGAAATCGTTGTTGGCATCGACGTT
>NZ_RZOF01000269.1:0-8595 GCF_003998955.1 Mesorhizobium sp. M4B.F.Ca.ET.017.02.2.1
ATATCGGGCTGGAATACACAACCGTTGCCCGCAACACGCTGCTGGTCAACACCATGCCGTTCTGGGTCTTGATCGGCGGTCATTTCCTGCTCGGCGAGCGCATCAACGCGCGCAAGCTGGGCGGACTGGTTCTGGCCTTCTGCGGCCTTGCGGCGGTCTTCTCCGACGGCATCGTTGCCGGCAACACTGCCACACTCACCGGTGATCTGCTCAGCCTCGGGTCGGGGATCCTGTGGGCGATGACCAGCATCGTCATCAAGCGGTCGAAACTGGTCGAGACCAGCGCCGAGAAACTGCTGCTCTACCAGCTGGCTGGCGCAGCTGTCGTCGGTTTGCTGGTGATGCCTTTCGCCGGCCCGCCCATCCGCGCGGTCACCGCCTTGCCGACCCTGGCGCTGCTGTTCCAGTCTTTCTATATCGTCGCATTCACCTATGTGTTGTGGTTCTGGCTGCTCACGCGCTATCCGGCGGCCGGCCTGTCGAGCTTCGCCTTCCTGTCCCCGGTCTTCGGCGTTCTGTGCGGCGCGGTGCTGCTGGGCGAGCCGCCGACAGTCAGGATCTTCCTGGCGCTCGGCCTGATCGCCGCCGGCCTCATCATCGTCAACCGGCCGCGCAGGCAGGTTCCAGCGTAAGGAGTTCGACATGCGCGACATCCTCAATGACCTCGAAGCGGGAAAGCAGCTCTCCGATCCCGATCCCGTGCGCCGCGCCCAGATCCAGATGAAGACGCCGCTGCCGAAGCGCTTCTACAAGACCGTCTCGCTCGCGCCGGTTGAGGAGGGCTTTGCCGTCCATCTCGACGGCAGGCCGGTACGCACGCCAGGCAAGACACTGCTGGCGCTGCCAACCGAAAAGGCGGCGGCCCTGGTTGCCGGCGAGTTCGACGCGCAAGGCGAGGTCATCGACCCCGTCACCATGCCGGTCATGCGCCTCGTCAACACCGCCATCGACGGCGTCGCCAGCGATCCGCAGGCGGTGCTGGAGGATATCCTGCGCTTCGCCTCGTCCGACTTGCTCTGCTACCGCGCCGATGGCCCGCAAGGGCTGGTAGACCGGCAGAACCAGCTTTGGGACCCGGTCATCGATTGGGCGCGCGGCGCGCTTGGCGCCCGCTTCCTTCTCGCCGAGGGCATCGTTCATGTCGAGCAGCCGCGCGAGACCATCGCCGTGCTCGGCGCCCATCTTGCGCAGCGCAACGAGCCGCTGCGGCTCGCCGCCATCCATGTCATGACCTCGCTGACCGGATCGGCGCTGCTGGCCATGGCTGTCGATTTCGGCGAACTCGATGGCGAAACGGCCTGGGCCGCAGCCCATGTCGACGAGGACTGGCAGATCGAGCATTGGGGCCAGGACGCCGAGGCCGTGGCGCGCCGCTCGGCCCGCAAGCGCGACATGTTGGCGGCCATCGGCCTGCTCGAGGCGCTGAAAGCCTGAGCGCAGCGCTCCGCTTTCGCACTGCACCTAATACGAAAGTCATAATCCCATCGTCGCGGTGCCTTTCGCCGGCGCTTTCTGCCACTTTTTACCTGTGGCTGCGTCTTTGAGTCTGCTCTCGGAGGAGAGGTGGACGATGGCGCGCAGCCATCGCGGACAGACGGGATCTCACGGGAGGACTTTTCAATGGCAATGGCATCGACCGCCGGCGGAACAAGCCGCGGCATGACGCGGGAGGAGAAGAAGGTTATCTTCGCTTCCTCGCTCGGCACCGTTTTCGAATGGTACGACTTCTATCTCTACGGCTCGCTGGCGGCTTTCATCGGCGCCACCTTCTTCTCCTCGGCGCCGGAAGCGACGCGCAACATCTTCGCGCTGCTCGCCTTCGCCGCCGGGTTCCTGGTCCGCCCCTTCGGCGCTCTGCTGTTCGGCCGCATCGGCGATCTTGTCGGCCGCAAATACACCTTCCTCGTCACCATGACGATCATGGGCCTGTCGACCTTCCTGGTCGGTCTCTTGCCAGGCTATGCCAGTTGGGGCATCGCCGCGCCGGTGATCCTTATCGGGCTGCGCATGCTGCAGGGCCTGGCGCTCGGCGGCGAGTATGGCGGCGCCGCCACCTATGTCGCCGAGCATGCCCCCGACGATCGCCGCGGCTTCTACACCTCCTGGATCCAGACGACGGCGACGCTCGGTCTGTTCCTGTCGCTGATCGTCATCCTCATCGTGCAGGGGTCGATGAGCAAGGAAACCTATGCCGATTGGGGCTGGCGCATTCCCTTCATCGTCTCCTTCGTGCTGCTCGCCATCTCGATCTGGATCCGGCTCTCGCTCTCGGAGTCGCCGACGTTCCAGCGCATGAAGGAGGAAGGCAAGGGTTCGAAGGCACCGCTCTCGGAAGCCTTCGGCCAGTGGAAGAATGCCAAGATCGCGCTGCTGGCGCTGCTCGGCCTCACCGCCGGCCAGGCCGTGATCTGGTACAACGGCCAGTTCTACGCGCTGTTCTTCCTGCAGAACGTGCTGAAGGTCGACCCGCAGTCGGTCAACATCATGATCGCGGTGGCGCTGGCGATCGGCTCGATCTTCTTCGTCGTGTTCGGCTGGCTATCCGACAAGATCGGCCGCAAGCCGATCATCATGGCCGGCCTCGCCTTGGGCATCGTCTGCACCTTCCCGCTGTTCAAGGCACTGACCTGGGCTGCCAATCCGGCGCTCGCCACCGCGCAGCAGAACACCCGTGCGACGGTGACCGCGGCGCCCGGCGACTGCAAGTTCCAGTTCAACCCGGTCGGCACGGCGAAGTTCACGACGTCCTGCGATATCGCCACCTCGTTCCTGACCAAGAACTCGGTGCCTTACGACGTGGTCACGACGGCGGCACCCGGAACGGCCGCATCGGTCAAGATCGGCAATGAGACGGTGGAGTCCTACGACGCCGTCGCCGCCGGCGATCAGGCCAAGGCCAAGGACGCTGCCTTCGTCAAGGCGGTCAACATGTCGTTGCGGGACGGCGGTTATCCGCTGAAGCGCGCGGCGGCCAAGGTGCCGGACCAGAAGCTCGACGCCTTTGTCGCGGCCAATCCCGAGCTCAAGCTCGACGCGGCGGCGATCCGCGGCGGCGAGAAGACGACGGTTGCTGTCGACCAGGCCGTCAAAGACAAGCTGCTGACCAAGGATGAGGCGGCGGGTGCGCCCGAGATCACCGTCTACAGCATTCCGGGCGGCGGCGCGTTTGCCATGTTCGCCGATCCGGCGGCGGTGAACTGGCCGATGACCATCGGCATCCTGTTCATCCTCGTGCTGTTCGTCACCATGGTCTACGGGCCGATCGCGGCGATCCTGGTCGAGATGTTCCCGACCCGCATCCGCTACACCGGCATGTCGCTGCCCTACCACATCGGCAATGGCTGGTTCGGCGGTCTCTTGCCGGCGACGGTATTCGCGCTCAGCGCCTACAAGGGCGATATCTATTACGGCCTCTGGTACCCGGTGGTGATCGCCGCCATGTCGCTGATCATCGGCATGATCTTCGTCAGGGATACGCTGGGAACCGACCTCAACACCAAGCAGTAGGCGCTGCTCAGGCGCTCAAAGCAAAAGCCCGGCGTGAGTGATCACGCCGGGCTTTTCCCATTCTGAAATCCCTGGAGGGCTCGATCAGCTCTTGCGCTGCGTGCTCTCTTCCTCAATCGCCGCCTCGTGGTACCAGCCATCAAAATCGGCATGCGTGTTGCGCAGCGAGGCAAGCTCTGCCGCGAACTTGGCCTTTGCGCCTAAATTTGAGGCAGATTTGCGCCCTGCCAGGGGGAACATCAAAATCTTTGCCGACGGACGGGACGGGGTGACTTGCATTGGCGATCTCCCTTCTTCTCCAGGAGCCTGTCGATTCATCTACTTTCCAAGATAGTGGTTGCGACTCATTTAGGCAATATGCCCACAAAAAGATCAGTATTTGCACTATTTTTGTGCAAACTATGCTTTTGATCGATCGGAACGCATCGCGGAGGCGGCTCAGCAAATTCAGCGCTTTGTGACGACCATTTTGCCGCACCCTCCACTGCCGGAGTGGCACACGAATTGCTTTTTAAGACGCGGCAGGTCGGCTCGGCCCGGCCATGCGTCGTCGCCCTGCGCGGTGATCAAGCAACGAGAGGCTCTAGAATGACCAAATACAAGCTCGAGTATATCTGGCTCGACGGATACACACCGGTCCCCAATCTTCGCGGCAAGACCCAGATCAAGGAGTTTGCCGAGTTCCCGACGCTCGAGCAGCTGCCGCTGTGGGGCTTCGACGGCTCCTCGACCCAGCAGGCCGAAGGCCACAGTTCCGACTGCGTGCTGAAGCCGGTCGCCGTGTTCCCGGATCCGGCCCGCACCAACGGCGTGCTGGTGATGTGCGAAGTGATGATGCCCGATGGCGTGACGCCGCATGTCTCCAACAAGCGCGCCACCATCCTCGATGACGAGGGCGCCTGGTTCGGCTTCGAGCAGGAGTATTTCTTCTACAAGGACGGCCGTCCGCTCGGCTTCCCCGAGAGCGGCTACCCGGCGCCGCAGGGCCCGTACTATACCGGCGTCGGCTACTCGAACGTCGGCTCGGTCGCGCGCCAGATCGTCGAGGAGCATCTCGACCAGTGCCTCGCCGCCGGCATCAACCATGACGGCATCAACGCCGAGGTGGCCAAGGGCCAGTGGGAATTCCAGATTTTCGGCAAGGGCTCCAAGAAGGCCGCCGACCAGATGTGGATGGCCCGCTACCTGCTGCAGCGCCTGACCGAGAAGTACGGCATCGACATCGAGTACCACTGCAAGCCGCTCGGCGACACCGACTGGAACGGCTCGGGCATGCACGCCAACTTCTCGACCGCCTATATGCGCGAAGTCGGCGGCAAGGCCTATTTCGAAGCGCTGATGGCCGAGTTCGACAAGAACCTGATGGATCACATCGCCGTCTACGGCCCGGATAACGACAAGCGTCTGACCGGCAAGCACGAGACCGCGCCGTGGAACAAGTTCAGCTACGGCATAGCCGACCGCGGCGCCTCGATCCGCGTGCCGCACTCGTTTGTCAAGAACGACTACAAGGGCTATCTGGAAGATCGCCGTCCGAACTCGCAGGGCGACCCCTACCAGATCGCTTCGCAGATCCTGAAGACGATCGCGTCGGTCCCGGCCAGCGGCCAGGTTTCGGCTGCCGCCTGATCCGCTCGGCGCGCGTTCGCGCCGCAACAGAATACTCTGCGACCAGAAGGCCCCGGCGGAAACGCCGGGGCTTTTTTGCATGGAGATCGCCCAAGCGGCGGCACAGAAATCGCGCACGTGGCGAAACACGCTGACGGCGAACGTGCGCGTCGCCTATTGAGCACCGGCTCGCGATAGCTCGCATAATCACCATGGACGACAATGAAAAAGCCCCCGGAGGGAGACCTCCGAGGGCTTCAAATCTCAATCCGATCAGAAGTTTAGATCGAGTAGTACATGTCGTATTCGACCGGATGCGGGGTCATCTCGAAGCGCATCACCTCGGCCATCTTCAGCTCGATGTAGCTGTCGATCTGGTCGTCGTCGAAGACGCCGCCGGCCTTGAGGAAGCCGCGGTCCTTGTCGAGGCTCTGCAGCGCTTCGCGCAGCGAGCCGCAGACGGTCGGGATCTTCTTCAGCTCCTTCGGCGGCAGGTCGTAGAGATCCTTGTCCATCGGCTGTCCCGGGTGGATCTTGTTCTTGATGCCGTCGAGGCCGGCCATCAGCATGGCGGCGAAGGCGAGGTAGGGGTTCGCGCCCGGATCGGGGAAGCGGACCTCGACGCGCTTCGACTTCGGCGACGAGCCGAACGGAATGCGGCAGGACGCCGAGCGGTTGCGCGCCGAATAGGCGAGCAGCACCGGCGCCTCGTAGCCCGGCACCAGGCGCTTGTAGGAGTTGGTCAGCGGGTTGGTGAAGGCGTTGATCGCCTTGGCGTGCTTGATGATGCCGCCGATGTAGTAGAGGCAGCTCTCCGACAGC
Source organism: Mesorhizobium sp. M4B.F.Ca.ET.017.02.2.1 (assembly GCF_003998955.1). Taxonomy (NCBI): domain Bacteria; kingdom Pseudomonadati; phylum Pseudomonadota; class Alphaproteobacteria; order Hyphomicrobiales; family Phyllobacteriaceae; genus Mesorhizobium; species Mesorhizobium sp. M4B.F.Ca.ET.017.02.2.1. Next base: position 5,938 of record NZ_RZOF01000269.1, read on the forward strand.
CCGGCATATTCATTGCCGGCGAAGGTCGGCTTGCCGCCCTTCCAGATCGACTGGTGGACGTGCATGCCCGAACCGTTGTCGCCGAAGATCGGCTTCGGCATGAAGGTGGCGGTCTTGCCGTAGGCGTTGGCGACCTGGTGCACGACGTACTTGTAGATCAGCATCTTGTCGGCGTTGCGCACCAGCGTGTCGAACTTGATGCCGAGCTCGTGCTGCGCGGCGGCGACCTCATGGTGATGCTTCTCGACGCGCACGCCCATTTCGGCGAGCACGGTCAGCATTTCCGAGCGCATGTCCTGGGCGGAATCGATCGGCGGCACGGGGAAGTAGCCACCCTTGATGCGCGGGCGATGGCCGAGATTGCCGGTCTCGTAGTCGGTGTCGTCGTTGGACGGCAGTTCGGTGGAGTCCAGGCGGAAGCCGGTGTTGTAGGGATCGGCCTTGTACTTGACGTCGTCGAACACGAAGAACTCGGCTTCCGGACCGACGAAGATCTGGTCGCCGATGCCTTCCGACTTCATGTAGGCCTCGGCCTTCTTGGCGGTGCCGCGCGGGTCGCGGTTATAGGATTCGCCGGAGACCGGATCGAGGATGTCGCACAGGATGACCATGGTCGACTGGGCGAAGAACGGATCCATGTGCACCGTGTCGGGATCGGGCATGAGCACCATGTCGGACTCGTTGATCGCCTTCCAGCCCGCAATCGAGGAGCCGTCGAACATGACGCCGTCGGCGAACATGTCTTCCTCGACCTCGACGACATCCATGGTTACGTGCTGCAGCTTGCCCTTCGGATCTGTGAAGCGCAGGTCGACGAACTTTACGTCGTTGTCCTTGATCTGCTTCATGATGTCTTTGGCTGTCGTCATGTCATGTATCCCTGTGTGACGTTTTTTTGATGATGACGTTGCAGAAAGGCGTCAGACGGCGTCCATCCCGGTCTCACCGGTACGGATGCGCACGACTTCCTCGATGTTGGAGACGAAGATCTTGCCGTCGCCGATGCGGCCGGTCTGCGCCGCCTTGCGGATGGCCTCGATGGCGCCTTCGACGGCGTCGTCGCCCAGCACCACCTCGATCTTCACCTTGGGCAGGAAGTCGACGACATATTCGGCGCCGCGATAGAGTTCGGTATGGCCCTTCTGCCGGCCGAAGCCCTTGGCCTCGGTCACGGTGATGCCTTGCAGTCCGGCCTCCTGAAGCGCTTCCTTCACTTCGTCCAGCTTGAATGGCTTGATGATCGCTTCGATCTTTTTCATGTAAAACGTGGCCTCCACTGCCAAAAGACGGGTTTTGTGCCCCGCTTGCGGCTTCGATCAAGCACGAACTGTGCCAGTCCGGACGGATTCGAAGCGCCATTGGGCGATTTCACTACCATGCCGCGTCCCGATGCGCATTCGCGTCATTCGCTGCATTGGAAGCGTCATCGACGCTCGAAGCCTATACATTGCTGACCCTCCCGTCCGCACAATAATTAGGCAAATAGCGCAATCTGCAGGCAGTTTTGCCCGTTGGCGCATCGCATCGAACGATGCCTTTATAGGCAATGGCAGTGTTCGCTGTTTGCTTCAAACCGAAAACTGGACAATGCTTCACCGGAGGGCGGACGGCAATCCATGAGCAACGAACTTTTATCTCCGGTTGAAATGGCCGAGGCCGACCGGCTGGCAATCGCTGCTGGCCCGCTCGACGGCTACGGCCTGATGCGGCGGGCCGGCGCGGAGGTCGCAGCCGTTGTGCTGGCGCGTTACCCGGCCGCGACGCGCGTGCATGTGCTGTGCGGCACCGGCAACAATGGCGGCGACGGCTATGTCGTGGCGCGGTTGCTGGCCGAGGCCGGCGTCGATGTCGCGGTGTGGGTATCGGGCAAGCCGCGGGCCGGCAGCGACGCCGCGATTGCCGCGGCGGAGTGCCCGGTCGCGCCCCGACCGCTGACGACATTTGCCCCTGATTTCGGCTCAATCGTCGTCGATGCGCTCTACGGGGCAGGGCTGTCGAAGTCGCTGCCCGTCGACGCTACGAACGCCATCGATTTTGCCAAATCCCTGCTCTTGCCGGTTGTTGCGATCGATTTGCCTTCGGGAGTCTCCGGCGATACCGGTGCAGTGCTTGGGGAAGAAGCTTTTCGGGCCGACATCACCGTTACCTTCGCTCGAAAAAAGCCCGGGCATCTGCTGCTGCCAGGTCGCGAACTCTGCGGTGAGATCGTGCTTGCCGACATCGGCATCCCCGACAGTGTCGTCAACGACCTCATTCCAAGAACGTTCGAGAATAAGCCGGCTCTCTGGCTCGGGAACTTGCCGGTTCCAGCCACCGACGCGCACAAATACAAACGTGGCCATGCCGGGGTGTTTTCCGGCGGGCCGTCGACAACCGGCGCCGCGCGGTTGTCGGCGCTTGCCGCCGCGAGGGCAGGGGCAGGAGCGGTAACCGTGCTGTCGCCAGCGGACGCCATGCAGATAAATGCCGCGCACCTGACCGCGATCATGCTGCGCAGGACCGACACCGTAGCCGACCTGAACAACTTCATCGGCGAGCGCCGGCCTTCGGCCTTTGTTCTCGGACCTGGCTTCGGCGTCGGCGAGAGGACACGGGATCTTGCCTTGGCGATACTGCGAGCCGGGCGGCAAGGCGCTGCCAGCGGGATCGGCGGGCTGG
>NZ_RZOF01000026.1:0-32960 GCF_003998955.1 Mesorhizobium sp. M4B.F.Ca.ET.017.02.2.1
GGCTGAGACCGAGAAGAAGATAACCGAAGCCGCAATCCTGGCCGTCCTCAAAGGAGAAGACGCATGGTGACGAAACCCCTTGAACTGATCGCGGACGGCCGAGCCGCGCTTGAATATTCCACCCTGACCGAGCCTGGCACCACCACGCCGATCATGTGGCTATGCCGCCCGTCCGGCGAGCGCCTCGAACTCATGCACGGGCGCGAAGCGGCTGAAGCCCGCGCTGCCGCCCTCATCGACAAAGGAGCCCTGTGATGGCCAAGACCGAATTGAACGCCGCTGATTTGAAACCCGCATCGCGACTGGCGCCGGTCATCGATCCCGCCCGCGTCACGCTGCATGCGAATGGTCAGGTCTGGCGGGAATATATGATCCGCTGTCCGGCTGACATGGTTTCCGACGACCTGAAGGAGCCGGGAATCTGGCGCAAGCTTCAGGCATCGGGCAGCCGCAACTCCCTGAAGAAATTCGACCGGCTCTTCATCGTCGCCTTCGATGAATCCTGGGTGGCAGAAGCGATCGTGGCGAGCGCCGATAACAGGGCCGCCGTGCTGGCAAAGCCTCGCCTGACGACCTTTCCCGAACGCTACGACAAGCTCTTCAACGACGGCACCTACAGGATCGAGTGGAACGGCTTCGGCTTCGTGTCGGTGCGTATCGCTGACGGCCACGTGATGACCCAGGCTGTACCAAGCGCCGCCCTGGCCGAACGCCTTCTGGCGCAGCTCTATCCGGCGAGGGTCGCATGAGCAACGAACTTATCAAGACTGAGAATCCTGGCGCGAGTGGAGCAGGCTCCGCGACGGGTGAAGGCCTAACGGGTGGGGCTGCGCGGGTGGGATTTGCCTCTCTCCCTGCCGACCCCACCCGTAAAGCTGAAATAGAATCCATCATGCGTACCGACTTCGCGCGCTATGAATCGGAAGGCCTGGACCAGGAGTACCGGGCTCTCCTTCAAGGCGAGATCGAGGCCGTCAATCCCGATGCCGGAACCCCTACGGCGCCGATGCCAGCCGATGCGTCCCGCATGGCCCTGTGCGGCTCACAGGAAGGCCAGAAACTGGTTTACGAGTGGGAACGCATGGGCGGCTTTCGGACGGTCCTTGCCGGCGTTCAGAAGGACGTGGCCGAGATCGTTCGGGAAGCGGGAAGTAACCTCCGCCAGCGCTCTTTCATGGAGCGTTTCGTCCAGTCTGTGCCGCAATCAGTCGAGATCGCCCTGATGGACGAATTTGCCAGCGGCTCGCCATGGTCCCCGCCTGCTTCATCGGCAGAGGTGGACCTGTTCGCCGCCACGCCGGCCGGCAAAGCCCTGGTGCAGCTTTGGGGCGGCGAGGCGGCCGAGAGGGTGGGCATTCTCCGCAAGCGCGCTCAGCGCCTTGTGGACAGCCTTGACGAGGATGCTGCGGCCGATCTGTGGGCATGGCTCGAAGACCTCGATACCCACGTCATCACGAAGATATTCGGGAAGCTGAGCAATGGCTGATGATCCGCTTTTTCAACCCGACCCCTCCAACGTGACCAGTTCCGGCGGCATCGGGCCGCCGCTGGGCCTGTCTCGCGTTAAACCAGGCGCAAACGCCTTTACCGGGTTCCCTGCTCAGTACGAGGGCGCCACTAGCAACGAATGGATGCAGGATGCGCTTGACACGCCGTTGAGCCTGTTTTCGACGCTGGTGGAAAGTGCTCGGGGCGAGGTGCTGGAAAGCTACGGGCTTGGAACCGCGATAAGGGACATCACCATACCGCAAGGTAATGAGCCGCCAAGCATTGCCGAGCCGGCCTATGGTATGACGCTGATCCCGATTCCTGGCGCATACAGCCTTGCAAAGACCGCTGTTCAATCCTTCATGGACCAGGGCAAGCCGCTGAGCGAGGATCAATACAAGGCGTCCGCATCCTTTCGTGAGGGCATCCCGTGGGATCAGGGGATGACTGACACGCGCGCAGCGGCGCTCGCCGATGCCTACGATGCGAAGCAGGTTCGGGATTACTTCACCGCCAAACGCCCCTTCGCCGCCTTCATCGGCGGCCTGGCGGGACAAGCGCTCGACCCGATCAATTATGTCCCCGTTTTCGGCGAATCCGTAAAGGCTGCCCAGGTCGCGCGCTTCGGGTATGTCGGTGGCCGGCTCCTGACCAATGCTGCCGAAGCCGCAATCAATACCGGAGCGGCGAGCGTGCTCACGGCCGGTGAGAGGGCGAAATTCGGCGCCGACGTGTCGTGGCAATCCACAGTTTCACAGATCGCCATGGCCGCGCTCATCGGCGGCGCCTTCGGTGCCGTTCACGGCGCGTTCGAGGGCCGCGTGCCACGGATCGATCCTACTTTGAGACTGGAGGCGGAAGACCGGCTTTCGACGCTGAAGAACGTCCAGGAGTCCCGTATCGCGCTCAACGAGGGCATTGACGCTGTTGTGCGCGGCGAGGACTTGAACCTCTCCCCGAATGCCACGGAACCCCTTTCGAAGATCACCCAGGACGTGCAGCGCATCGAGGCCACGGCGCGCGCCACGGCGGATGCAACGCCGATCACCAACCCCGCCACCATGGAAGACGTGGCCTCATCCTATCGGGCGGTAGCGGCTGCCCATCCCGAGATGGACCCGACCGTCAGTCCTTCACAGTTCGACAGCCTCATGATTGCTGATCTTCAGGCCAAGGGCTTCGACGCCATTGCCGGCGCCGAGAAGGCGCGACCGATGCCGTTGTCCTTCAATCCCGCCACGCTGGACATGCCGGCTGTCATGAAGAAGCCGATTTTCGGCGAGATCGCCCCGGATGCCAGCCCAGGCAGCCCGGAATTCGCAGCCGGTGTGTCCCGGCTCGCGGCCAAGGATGCTCAGGCCAAGGTAGCAGACCTCACCAGGCGCTATGAAGTCGGGAACCGGATGCACAATCGGCTGATCCGGTGGCTTGATCCCAAGACGGGGATCGGCTTCGGCCGCTTCGAGAATCACGAAATGCTGCCCCAACTGATCGCCTATCACCAGCGGGAACTGGCAGCCGCATCCCGCCCGATCGACACTCAGCGGCCGGCGCCGGAAGCTCTCCCGGCTGGCCATCAGGAAGCGCAGGCGCGCGTTGCGAAGCCGGAAGACCTGGCCACCCAATATCACGTCGATGCCAAGACCGGAGCCTTCAAGGAAGAGGCAGACCTACGCCAGCTCGCGGACGAGGGCCGGCTTTCTGAAGAAGACCTACACACCATGGAAGAGGCACATACACAGTTCGACCAGGCGACCGCGTACGGGGAGGCTTTGAAGTCCTTCGCGACGTGCCTGATCTAGCCGATCCGCGCCTTCGGCAAGCGCGCCTGGAACGTCGGATGACGTCCCGTCCCTTAGATGGAGCCTAACTTGACCTCGATTCAAATTGACCGCCACGACGGCCTGAGTTCCAGCGTTGCCATCAAAGGCCCCTGCAAGGTCGCATCGTCAACCAACATCACCTTGGCTGCAGAGCAGACCATCGACGGCGTGGCCGTCGTATCTGGCGACCGCGTCCTTGTCATGGGCCAGACCAACCCGGTCGACAACGGCATCTGGAAGGTCTCGACTGGCGTCTGGACCAGGGCGAAGGATTTTGCCGGCAACCGCGACGTGAAGAAGGGCACCACCGTCGTTGTGACCGGCGGCACGCAGGCCGGTGCGTGGCAGGTGACGACAGCCGATCCGATCACTGTCGGCACGACCTCGATTGCCTTTTCCCAGACCTTACAGCCCTACGATGCCGATCTCGCCGCGCTTGCTGGCATCGGCACCTCTGTTCAGGGCGATCTGATCTACGCCAACGGCGCCGGAACCTGGGCGCGCTTGGCAAAGGGCCGCGCGCTTCAGGGCCTTCGCCAAAACTCTGCCGACACTGCCCCGGAGTGGGGCGACTTCGCGCCTGGCTATGACGTCAATGGTTTCGCGGGCGCCAACGAGAGCGCAAAGATAGCAGCGCTGTACGCAGCGGCTCCAACCAATCCCTACGTCTATCGCTCGGACAGCCATGTCGGCATCATCCGGGATACAGCACCCCTGAATTACCAGGGCACGCGCGCCGCTTTCGTTCTTCAGCGGCGCGATACTGGATCGGGCGGCACCAATGAGCTTATCCCCGGTGCCGTCTTCCAGTTCACATCGACTGGCGACGGCGTGGTCACCGCCGGGTCCGATCTGTCACAGACGATCTGGATGGGCTTGACCTCAACGCACACGAAAACCGGGGATGGCTCGGGCTCGGTGTTCCAAGCAATTGGTTCGCTAGGCGCGTACGGTGCGGGGACGTACAACGAACTTGGCGGCTTCGTCGGGGAGTTCACCAACACCGGCTCGAACCACGGCACCATGTCCGGTGTTGAGGTGCTCGTTAAGGACGGCGTAGACAACACCACCAACTTTGACACGACGATGTCCGGCGTCATTGCCCGCATCAGGCGTTGGAACGCAGGCACCCGCCGCGTCGTAAATTTCATGGCATCGTCGGAGGGTGATACTGCGCCTGAGTCCGCCTATGCCTTCAGTCCTGGCGGCTTCGCCACCTGGTTGCGCGGCATGGACTTCCGTAACTCGACGTTCACCACCGGTCAGGCGATCCTGCTTAAGAACAACGATGGCATCGCAGCCATGAACGCCGCAGGCACAACGGCTCAGACCGTGTTCTTTCTGGACACCACCGACAACACCTGGGTAGCAGCCGGCGGCAAATCGAAAGCGGTCTTTGTCTCGAACTCGGACTTTGAGAAGCAGTTTTCGGTCCTGTCCACCGACAACGCCGCCAATTACTTCGAAGCTTCGGGCGCGGTGTCGGGACAGAACCCGCTCTATTGGGTCAAGGGCACGGACACCGATATCGGCACCGCGTTCGCATCGAAGGGTGCGGGCGTCCACAACTTCTACACCGGCGGCGCCAGCTTCTATAAGCAGGCCGAGATCGGCCACGTCGCCAGCGCGGCCAATTACCTTCAGTTCAAGGGCGCTATTGCCACCGGCAGCCCAACCATCTCGGCTCTCGGCTCTGATACCAACATCGATCTGACGCTGACACCAAAGGGGACAGGAGCGGTCCGCACGGCTGCTGCTGTCCTGTCCTCTGGTGCGACTGCTGGCGTAGGCTACTCGACCGGCGCCGGCGGCACCGTCACCCAGGCCACCAGCAAGTCAACCGGCGTCACCCTGAACAAGACCTGCGGCCAGATCACGATGAACGCCGCGGCGCTTGCTGCTGGCGCCAAGGTGTCATTCGTCGTCACCAACTCAGCCGTTGCCGCCACGGATGTCGTCATTGCCAGCGTGGCAAGCGGTGGTACTGCCAACGCCTATCGCGCCGCAGTCACCGCCACGGCGGCCGGCTCATTCACGGTCACGGTCGAAAACATCACGGCGGGCTCGCTCTCCGAGGCGCCAGTGATCAGCTACGCGGTGGTGAAGGCGGTGACGGCATAGCCGGCTGCGGCTGGTTCCTTGTCAGAGGCTGGTAACCCCCTTCAAGATACCGACCAGGCCCTTAACCCTCGGGTGACTGGTGGCCAGCCGCAATTGCCGGCAAGTCGAAATATAGCGAAAGTGGGTCACTGCATCAACCTATCTACGCCCTGGAGGATGACCGCAACCGCCGTGGTCACAGCCGCCCAGCTTGCCCATTTCCCCTGCCTGCCGAAGTCGGCCATCATGTCGTCAATGCTGTCCCTGATTGGGTAGGTGGCCGCCCTTAGGCCGAGAGCTGCGGCCACGACACTGGCGGCGATCGACGCGTATGGAATTATCATTTCGCTCCCCAATAGCTCCGCCCCTCGCAGGGCGCGCTTGAAAAATTAACCGATGGAGAGCATTGTTGCCAGCGGAGCGTGACAACTCCCGCTGATGGCCTTTGCCGGGCCTAAGCAACCAGAGCGGTGGCGAGGCGATCCTTGCCGGGATCTTATTTGCCACCGAAAAGAACGTGCCGATTTGCCGTCGGCGCGAACCGGCGCACTATGCCGGGAGAGCGGCGGCAATACAATACCCGAAAGGGAAAGGCCGTCGCGCATGGTCTCTGGCCATGTTGTCACACTCCCGGCGCCAGTGCTGCCCGCTGGCACCAGGCCGTGACAAGCCTGTAATCCAGAGAACCACCATGACCTATGCAGCTATCGTGCTGTTGCTCCTCGCAGCAGCCTTACGCACGCGCCTTGGGCGCCTTCACCTCGCAATACGCCTGCTCCGCCTCTCCAATGCCCTCCACAGGGCTGGGAACAACATCATTGAGCATGTCGAGCGGGAGAAGCAGCAATGAACGCGCACGAGATGGAATTCCTGCGGCTGTTCCGCCAGCTATCGCCCGAGAAACGGCGCGCCTTCGTTAAGATCGTTCACTTGCTTCTTTCGGTGCGGCCATGAACGCGCACATCAGGACGCTAAAGCCCTTCGCCTGTCCGAAGGGGATGGACCCGCGCACCTGGCGCCAGGCCATCGAAAAGGAACTCAACGCGCTCTTTGACAAGGCCACGGCGCTCATCACGGCGCTCGACGTGATGGAAGCCGACAGCGAAGATCTGGAGGATGACGACCGCGAGGACATAGACGAGCGCGAGATGGACGAGGCGGATTACGAGGACAGCGGGGACGAGCACGAGCCGTCTCTTGGCTGGTCATCTGCCAGGGACCAGCACCTTGCCCTGATGGATGTCGGCACCGCGACCGATGTCACGTTCTTCGACGGGGAGCAGGACGCGGGCGACGAGCCGGAGCATGATTACCATGACTGACATCATCTTCAGGAAGACCGTCGCCGAGGCAAAGGCGAAGGGCGAGGAAATCGAAGTGCTGGCCCGCATCCTTGCCGAGAAGATGGAAGCCATCCATGGCGAGGAATTTCAGGTGATGCTCAACCACGAGGCCCGCTTTGTGCTGATCGCGGTGAAATAGACCGAGTGTGCAAATTGCACACACTGGCCCGGCTGCTTCGGTGGCCGGGCTTTATGTTGCGTCCATGTCGCATGGAGTTGGCGGGAGCGATTGGAAAAGCCCGGAAATCCAAGGGAATCACTTGCAACACGATGCGACATGGAACCGATCAAGTGGACAACTTTGCCGCCTGATAAAGCCTTGAATTTCCTAGGGAAATTAGTGGTGCCCAGAGGCGGATTCGAACCACCGACACGCGGATTTTCAGTCCGCTGCTCTACCAACTGAGCTATCTGGGCCTCGCCGGCAAGCGAGATTTCGCAGGCCGGATTTCTCGAAGGCGCCGCCGGCGCCCCTTGAAAGCGCGTGGGTTATAGCACGGGAATTCAGCCTGTCCAGCGCCTAAGCGCGGATTTCAGCCGGGAAAAGAAAACCACTGAAAGACGGCGGCAAAACAGCTGATATCGCGCGCTTACGGCTCGTCCTTGGGCGACTGGCCCTGCTCCGGCGCTTCGCCTTCTTCTTCCTCTGCGTCGCGGCCAGGGATGACATAGGCGCCCTTCAGCCAGCGATTGAGGTCGATGTCCTTGCATCGCGCCGAGCAGAACGGATAGTGCTCGCGCACCGATGCCTTGCCGCATTCGGGGCAGGGGCGCCGGGGGCGCAGCGGCGTGACCTTGTCGTCCAGGCTCATGGGCGCGCGGTGAGCCAGCTCGCATGCACCTTGAAGCCCTCGCCGGCAAGCAGGGCCGTCGTCTCGTAGAGCGGCAGGCCGACGACGTTGGTGTAGGAGCCGACCAGCTTGACGACGAAGGACCCGGCGAGGCCTTGCACGGCATAGCCTCCGGCCTTGCCGCGCCATTCGCCGGAGGCGACATAGGCGTCGATCTCCTCGCGCGGCAGCCGCTTGAAGCGTACGCGGGTCTCGACCAGCTTCTGGCGCAGCTTGCCGCCCGGCGTGATCAGGCAGATGCCGGAATAGACGCGGTGCGAACGGCCGGAGAGCAGGCCGAGGCAGTTAGCGGCGTCGTCGATCGTCTCGGCCTTGGGCAGGATGCGGCGGCCGACCGCCACCACCGTGTCGGCGGCGAGCACGAAGCCCGGCGCATAGTCGTCCTCGCTCTTCAGCGAGGCGAACGCCTTCTCGGCCTTGTCCTTGGAAAGCCGCTTGGCCAGCGAGCGCGGATGCTCGGCGCGCAGCGGCGTCTCGTCGACATCGGCCGGCAGCACGCGGTCCGGCTCGATGCCGGCCTGCTGCAGCAGCTCGATGCGACGCGGCGAACCCGAGGCAAGCACGAGCTTCTGCAGGATGCTCATCTGGGTCGCGCCGGGCTGTTACTTGAAACGATAGGTGATACGGCCCTTGGTCAGGTCATAGGGGGTCATCTCGACCAGGACCTTGTCTCCGGTCAGCACGCGGATGCGGTTCTTGCGCATGCGGCCGGCCGTGTGGGCGATGATCTCGTGTTCGTTTTCGAGCTTCACCCGGAACATCGCGTTGGGCAGCAGTTCCGTGACCACACCCGGAAACTCGAGGACTTCTTCCTTCGGCATTCGATACCTTTGCTTGGATTTCGGTTCCGGCGCTAGAGCATGATGCCGAAAAGTGTCAAGCGGTTTTCGGACGACATCATGCTCTACTGTTTTGATCCGGAGTCGGATGATTTCCGGCCGAACCGACCGGAAATCATCCGACTCCGGCCGGAATTTCGGCGGAACCTATATGATAATCGTCCGCTTGTGAACACGCTTAATCCAAGGCGCCTTTTGCCTCGGATGCGGGAAAACGTCTGGCGATGCGCGCTTTCAGCCGCTCGCGCACATCGCGATAGGCGGCCATGATATGTTCGCGCGTGCCGCCGGCATCCGTCGGGTCCGGCATCGGCCAGTATTCGACCTCGACGGCGAGCGAGCGGGTGAGCTCGAGCGCCGCGTGGTGCGCTTCCGGCGCCAGCGTGACGATCAGGTCGAAATAGTCGTCCTCCAGCTCGTCCATGGTCCTTGGCTGGCGCTCGCCCAGCGACAGTTCGTCCTCGGCCAGAACCGCGTCGACGAACGGGTCGCGCTCGCCGCTGCGCACACCGGCCGATGCGACGAAAATGGCCGAAGGCAGCATGCGCCGCGCCAGCGCCTCGGCCATCGGCGAGCGCACGGCGTTCATTCCGCACATGAACAGGATCGAATGCGGCAGCGAGGCCAGGGCCTAGCCTCGCCAGTGCAGCACGCAGACCAGCGTGAACAGCCGGCGCGCCGTGTCGAAATCGATGTCGATCTTGCCGGCGAGCCGGTCCATCAGCGTCTGCGAGCCTTCATTGTGCAGGCCGCGGCGGCCCATGTCGATCGCTTCGATGTGGCTCGGCGTCGAGGAGCGGATGGCGTCGTAGTAGCTTTCGCAGATGAGATAATAGTCCTTGACGATGCGCCTGAGCGGCGTCAGCGACAGGATGTGGGTGACGACGGCGGCGCCATCCTCGCGCGCAACAGCGAACACCAGGCGGGAATCGGCCAGCGACAGCTTGAGGCGGTAGGGACCGGCGCCGTCGTCATTGACCGGCTGGAAACTGTTCTCCTCGATCAGGTCGAAGATCGCCACCGCCCGCTCGTGCTCGACATCGGGCGTCGAACGGCCAATCGATTCGTCGAGCTCGACATCGATCAGCCTGGCGCGGGTTCGGTCGTAGTCGGACATCGCTACATGTTCAACCTGATCGCGACGGAACGGCCATGCGCGTCGAGCCCTTCCGCCCTGGCGAGCGCGATCGCCGCCGGCGCCAGCGCGCGCAGCTGCTCCGGCCCAAGCTTGAGGATCGAGGTGCGCTTGACGAAATCGAGCACCGAAAGCCCCGACGAGAAGCGCGCCGAGCGCGCCGTCGGCAGCACGTGGTTGGAGCCGCCGACATAGTCGCCGATGACCTCGGGCGTGTGGCGGCCGAGGAAGACCGCACCGGCATTGCGCAGCCTGGCAAGGAAGGCCTCGGCGTCGTCGATGGCGAGCTCGACATGCTCGGCGGCGATGCGGTCGACCAGCGGCAGCGAGGCCTCGATGGTTGGCACCAGGATGACGGCGCCGAAATCGCGCCAGCTTGCGGCGGCGGTCTCGGCGCGCGGCAGGCTCTGCAACTGGCGCTCGACCGCGTCCTCCACCGCCTTGCCGAAGGCCGGGTCGTCGGTGATCAGGATCGACTGCGCCGACACGTCATGCTCGGCCTGGGCCAACAGGTCGGCGGCGATCCAGTCGGGGTTGTTGCTGCCGTCGGCCACGACCAGCACTTCGGAAGGTCCGGCGATCATGTCGATTCCGACGGTGCCGAACACCTGACGCTTGGCCGCCGCGACATAGGCATTGCCGGGCCCGACGATCTTGGCGACCGCCTTGATCGTCTCCGTGCCATAGGCGAGGGCGGCGATCGCCTGCGCGCCGCCGACGCGGTAGATCTCGGAGACGCCGGCGATATCGGCCGCCACCAGCACCAGCGGGTTGATGACGCCGCCTGGCGCCGGCACCACGATGACGATGCGCTCGACGCCGGCCACCTTGGCAGGCACCGCGTTCATCAGCACCGAGCTCGGATAGCTCGCCGTGCCGCCCGGCACGTAGAGCCCGACCGCCTCGATCGCCGTCCAGCGCGAGCCGAGCTCGACGCCGGCGGCGTCCGTATAGCGGTCGTCCTTCGGCTTCTGCCGCTCGTGATGCGAGCGGATGCGGTCGCGGGCGAATATGAGCGCCTCGACCGTTTGCGGATCGGCCTCGGCATAGGCCTTGGCGATGTCATCCTTGGAAACGGCGATGCCAAGCTTGGTGAGGTCGGCCTTGTCGAACTTCAGCGTATAGTCGATGAGCGCCTTGTCGCCCTCGGCGCGCACGCGCTGGACGATCTCGCGCACCGCCGCGTCGACATCGGCCGACACCTCCCGCTTGGTCGTCAGGAAGGCGGCGAAACGCTGCTCGAAATCGGCGTCGGACTGGCTGAGGGTGATGGCCATCTGCTGCGCTCAAGCCCTATGTACGGGACGCGAGGAGGCTTCCCAGGCGCCGCCTATGTCGGCAAGCCGCGCCTCGATGCACTCGACGTCCAGCATGATCGTGCCGCCGCCCGAAAACACCAGCTCGACGATGCCGGCCGGCTTGCTGATGCCGACGAAGCTGATCGCCAGCAGCGACAGCACCTCGGCCGGCTTGTCGCGGGCAATGCCGCTGGTCTTGGCGCCGAGCACGCGGTCGAAATGCAGCACCGCCTGCCGCCGCTCATTGTGCTGGCGGAACAGGCCGGATTTCGCCTCCCAGACGAAACGGTTCATGGTCAGCACGAAGCGCTTGGCCGCCGGCAGGAATTCGAGATCCGACACCTTCATCACGGCGTCCTGGACGTGGGCCGAGACGATGCTCAGGTCCTGGTCGTCGAGCGCGATGAGCTTGAGAGCCATGCGGAATTTGTACCTAAGGTTGGTTTCAGCTTCCTGTTAGGCGGTCTTTCCAGTCCGTGCAACCTCGACACGGAACTGCCCAAGGCAATTACCTGAGGTTTGCGCTGCCCCTCATCGCCCTGCCGGGCACTTCTCCCAGTATGGTGACGGGGAGAAGGACGCTTTCGCCAAAAGTCTCGCCAATCACCAGCGTTGCGGGGAGAGCGCCAAGGCCGCCCAGCCCTCTTCTCCCCGTCACTATACGGAGAGAAGGTGCCGGCAGGCGGATGAGGGGCGGCGCCGATGTCGACAATTGGTCCGTCCAACACGCGTCGGTTGGAGACTGCGCTTGCCTGGCGGTGTCAGCCTGAAATCCGCTCGATCACCGCGCCGCAGCCGGAAAGCTTCTCCTCCAGCCGCTCGAAGCCGCGGTCGAGGTGATAGACGCGGTTGACGGTGGTCTCGCCTTCGGCGGCAAGGCCGGCGATGACCAGCGAGACGGAAGCGCGCAGGTCGGTCGCCATGACCGGCGCGCCCTTCAGCTTGGCGACGCCGTCGACGATCGCCGTCTGGCCGGAGAGCGTGATGTGCGCGCCGAGCCGGGCGAGCTCCTGCACGTGCATGAAGCGGTTCTCGAAGATCGTCTCGGTGATGCGCGACTTGCCCTTGGCCATCGTCATCAGGCCCATGAACTGCGCCTGCAGGTCGGTCGGGAAGGCCGGGAAGGGCGCCGTCGTCACGTCGACCGGCGAAATGCCGGCGCCGTTGCGCCTGACGCGGATGCCGGAATTGGTCGGCGTGATCTCGGCGCCGGTCTGCGAAATCACGTCGAGCGCGGTCTGCAGCAGCTCGGGGCGGGCGCCTTCCAGCACCACGTCGCCGCCGGTCATCGCCACCGCCATGGCATAGGTGCCGGTCTCGATGCGGTCGGGGATGACGCGCACGCGGGCGCCGCACAGCGCCTCGACCCCGTCGATGGTGATGGTCGGCGTGCCGGCGCCGGAAATCCTGGCGCCCATGGCGTTGAGGCATTCGGCCAGGTTGACGATCTCGGGCTCGCAAGCGGCGTTTTCCAGCACGGTTTCGCCCTTCGCCAGCGAAGCCGCCATCATCAGCACATGGGTGGCGCCGACCGACACTTTCGGGAACACATAGCGGTTGCCGACGAGACGGCCGTTCTTGGTCCTGGCGATGACATAGCCGGTGTCGACGTCGAGATCGGCGCCAAGCGCCTGCAGGCCTTCGAGGAACAGGTCGACCGGGCGCGTGCCGATGGCGCAGCCGCCGGGCAGCGACACCTTGGCCTCGCCCATGCGGGCCAAGAGCGGCCCGATCACCCAGAACGAGGCGCGCATCTTCGACACCAGTTCGTAGGGAGCGGTGGTGTCGACGATGTTGCGGGCGGAGAAATTGATGGTGCGCGAATAGCCTTCCTGCTGCTTCTCGCGCCGGCCGTTGACGGAATAGTCGACACCGTGATTGCCGAGGATGCGGATCAGTTGCTCGACATCGGCCAGATGCGGCACGTTCTCCAGCGTCAGCGTGTCGTCGGTCAAGAGCGAGGCGATCATCAGCGGCAATGCCGCGTTTTTCGCGCCGGAGATCGGAATGCTTCCGGCGAGCTTGTTGCCGCCGACAATTCTGATGCGATCCATGTGAGAATGTCCCCTCGGCCGAAACGGCCGGTTTCAATCGTTTGAGTATCGGCCCGTCTAGACCATTGGCCGGCTTGGTTCAAGAAATAGGATTTTTGGTCCCTTGGTCCAAGTATGGCGGGGCAGTGTGGCCGGTTTGGGTTAGTCCTTGTGCATTTTTCCAGCAGCCGGCAATCCCTCCGGCCGCTTGTCGGCGTCGCCGGTGCGGCGCGAGCGCGACTGCGCCTTGCGCTTCCCGAGATTGGCGCGCAAAGCTTCGGCGAGCCGGTCCTTGCGGTCGCTGCCGCCCTTTTTCGGTGGATTTGTCTTGTCGCTCATCGTCCCATTCCGGCTGGCCGACCAGCCAACCCCTGTTGAGGGATAGCCAACATTGTGGCGCGGCCATGTCCGGGAAAGCAGCTTCCACAGCCTCGGCATTGCCATCCGTACCGGCCTGAAACCGCGCGGCGGTTTTGCGACAATGAAACGCGACACTTTAGGTTTTTCTTGGCCTTGCGCTCGCCGGTTCGTTATGGCAGAAGCCCCGCCATCGGCTGCGGTAGCTCAGTGGTAGAGCACTCCCTTGGTAAGGGAGAGGTCGAGAGTTCAATCCTCTCTCGCAGCACCAGCCCATCCCGTTGAAATCGCTTAAACCACTGGCAGGTAACGGTTCTGTCCGCTCTTTGCGCTGTGAACGGACAGCCACGAGCGCCCCGGCGCGTCCGAAATCGCCAGGTGCAGACGAGGGCGTTTTGATCTGGTCGAAGATTATTCGGCCTTGTCGTCCGGATGGCCGAGTTCGCAGAACCAGCCGCCGAGATATTTCACCGACGGCCTTTTCGGATCGGGAACGGGTGTTTTCGCCTCGACGGCGGCGCGGAACGGTTCGGCGCTGTCCTGCGGGATGAAGCCCAGGTGGTTGGCGCCGCTGTTATCGACCGTCTTCACCTTGTTGTCCGAAATACCGAACGAGATCGTGTGGCCGACGCGCGGCGCCGTCAGCGAGGCCTCGACCAGCCGCACGCAGTCGGCGAAGGAGAGATAGGACCACAGCATGCGCCGGTCCGCCGGCTCCGGGAAGGACGAGAAGATGCGCAGGCACACCGTCTCGATGCCGAACTTGTCCCAGTAGAGCCGGCTCAGGCTCTCGACGAAATTCTTCGACACGCCATAGAGGCTGTCCGGGCGCACCGGCGCGTCGACGCCGATATGCGCCTCGACCTCGTGATAGCCGATGGCATGTACCGAGGAGGCGTAGATGACGCGCTTCACCCCGTGTTTCCGGGCGCCTTCATAGATGTGGTAGGAGCCGCGGATGCTGGAATCGAGGATCGTCTGCCACTCGCATTCGAGCGGCGCGCCGCCAAAGTGGACGATCGCGTCGCAATCCTTGGTCGCCGCGATCGTCGCCTCCATGTCGGCGAGGTCGAAGACCGCTTCTTCCTCGTGCGGGGCAAGGTCGCCGAACGGCACGCGCCCGGCCAGGCGGATGGTTTTCGCCAGCGGCACCAGCCCCTTGCGCAGCTCCGAGCCGAGGCGGCCGGCGGCGCCGGTGATCAGGATTCGTTCGTAATGCGGCATCATTTACTCCACTTGCGCGACGGCGGCGTTGATCCGCGAGATCGCCTCGGTCAGCACCTCTTCGCTGGTCGCGGTCGAGATGCGGAAATAGGGTGACAGTCCATAGGCGACGCCGGGCACCGACGCCACCCGGCCTTCGTTGAGAAGATAGTTTGCCACGGCCGCATCGTCCTCGAGCACGACGCCCTTGGGTGTCTTGCGGCCGATCAGGCTGGCGCAGCCGATATAGGCGTAGAAGGCGCCGTCCGGCGGCGACAACGTCAGCCCGTTGATCTTGGGGATGCCGTCCACGACCAGGTCGCGCCGCGCCTCGAAGGCTTGCCTGAAACGACCCACCTCGTCCTGCGGGCCGTTGAGCGCGGCGACGGTCGCGGCCTGCGCGATCGAGCAGACGGAGGTGCAGGACTGACTCTGGATGGTCGACATCGCCTTGACCAGCGGCGCCGGGCCAGCCGCATAGCCGACGCGCCAGCCGGTCATCGCATAGGACTTAGACACGCCGTTGACGATCAGCGTGCGGTCCTTGAGTTCGGGGCAGGCCTTGCCGAAGGACACGAATTCGCGCCCGTCGAAAAGGATATGCTCGTAGATCTCGTCGGAAAGCACGAGCACCTGCGGATGCTTCGCCAGCACCGCCCCCAGCGCCTTGAGCTCGGCTTCCGAATAGACGGCGCCGGACGGGTTGCCCGGCATGTTGAGGAACAGCCACTTCGTCCTTGGCGTGATCGCCTCTTCCAGCAGCGCCGGCGTCAGCCGGAAACCTGTGGTCTCCGGGCATTCGACGACGACAGGCGTGCCGCCGAGCAGCTTCACCATCTCGGGATAGGAGACGAAATAGGGCGCCGGCAGGATCGCCTCGTCGCCGCTCTCCAGCGTCCCCAGCAGTGCATTGAAGATGATCTGCTTGGCGCCGTTGGCGACGACGATGTCGTCGGCCGTGTAGCCGAGACCGTTCTCGCGCCGGAACTTGCCGGCAATGGCTTCGCGCACCTCGGGCGTGCCGGCGGCACCCGTATAAAGCGTCTGGCCTGCCTTCGCCGCGAAATGCGCGGCATCGATGATGTGCATCGGTGTCGGGAAATCCGGTTCGCCGAGCCCGAGGTCGATCACGTCGACGCCGTTGGCGCGCAGCGCCTTGGCCGCTTGCGAGGCCGCCATCGAAGCCGAAGGCTTCACCACCGACAGGCGCGAGGAAACATAGCTCATCAGTCGTTCTCCGAAATGTAACCCTTGGACCGGTCGTTTGCCCGCGCAGCGGCGCTGCGCTTGGCGGGATCGCCATAGCCGCCGCCGCCCGGCAATTCCAGGATCAGCCGGCGGCCGGCCGGAACGTGCTGCCAGCCCTTCGGCCGCATCTTCGTGCCGTCGTCCAGCTTGACCACGCCGGCGACTCCCGGCTTGCCGCCATTGCGCCCTTGGGCAGGGTGGTTGACGCGGTCGAACATGGCTGAGAAGTCAAACTCGTGGCCTTCGGTCGCCTCGATCTCGATGACCTGACCCAGGCCGCCGCGGAATTCGCCGTCGCCGCCGGAATCCGGGCGCAGCTCCTTGCGCCAGATGACGATCGGTCCGGTATGCTCGGTCGCCTCGATCGGCATCGTGTGCACACCCGACGGAAAGGCCGTCGCCGACAATCCGTCGAGCTCGGGGCGGGCGCCCATGCCGCCGGAGTTGAACATCAGCACCTCCGCCCGACGGCCCGAGCCGCCTGCGACCGGCCGGGCCGAGATGTGGATGTTCCACAGCGCGCCGGCGCCTTCCGAGAGGATATTGCCGGGCAGCGCCTGCGAGATCGCGCCGAGCACGAGATCGGGAACCATGTGGCCGAAGATGTGCCTGAGCGCCACCGGCGCCGGCCGCACGGCATTCAGGATGTTGACCGGCGACGACACGGTGAAGAAGGCGAGTGAGGCGGCATTGTTCGGGATGTCCGGCGCCACTACGCATTTCAGCGCGTAGCAGGCATAGGCCTTGCTGTAGATGATCGGGCAGTTGATGCCCCAGCGGCTCATCGGGTCGGTGCCGGTGAAATCGACCTCGACATGGTCGTCGCGGATCGAAACCGTGGCCGCGAGCTTCACCGGCTCGTCATAGCCGTCGGTCACCAACTCGTTCGACCAGCTTCCCTTGGGCAGCGCCTTGATGCGTTCGAGCATGGCGTCGCGGGTGCGCGAGAAGATGAAGTCGCCGAGCCCGTCCAGCGAGGCCAGGCCAATCTCCTTCATCATGTCGACGAGGCGCCGGTGGCCGACCTCGTTGCAGGCGGCGAGCGAATAGAAGTCGCCGACCACCTGGTTGGGCTCGCGGACATTGGCGCGCAGCAGCCGGACGAGGTCGAGATTGACCTTGCCCTTTTCCGCGAACTTCATGATCGGGATCTGGATGCCTTCCTCGTAGACCGACTTGGCGTCGGCGCCGAAGCCGCGCCCGCCGACATCAACGACATGCGCCGTGCAGGCAAAGAACGCCACCAGCTCGCCATTGAGGAACGACGGCGACACCATGGTGATGTCGTGCAGATGGCCCGTGCCCTGCCAGGGATCGTTGGTGACATAGGTGTCGCCCTCGAACATCTCCTCGCGCGGGATCTCGTTCATGAAGTGCAGCACGGCCTCGGCCATGGTGTTGACATGGCCTGGCGTGCCGGTGACCGCCTGCGCCAGCATCTCGCCGCGCGGGTCGAACACGCCGGCCGACAGGTCGCCGGATTCACGCACCGAGGTCGAAAACGCAGTGCGCAGCAGCGTCAGCGCCTGTTCCTCGACGACCGAGATCAACCGGTTCCACATGACCTGCATGCGGATTTCGCCAATGTCGCTCATGCCTGGCTGCCTTTGCGGATGAGAAGGATCGCGCCGTCGCTCTGGATGACGGCGTCAAAGCTGGTGGTGATGACGGTGGAGGTCTCGCGCTCGACGATGACGGCCGGCCCTGCCACGCGGTCCCCGGCGCAGAGCGTCTCGCGTTCGATGATGCCGTAGGTTTGTGGCGCGCCGCTGGCCGGATCGAAGACCGAGCGGGTCGTGACCGCCTCATTGTTGCGCTTACCGGTCGTGAGCTCGTGCCTGGCGACTTCTGGCCGAACATCCGTCGCCTTGACCGACCAGGTGACGATCTCGATCTCCAGCCCGTCGAGGCCTTCGATGGCGCGGCCGAAGAAGCGCTGGTAGTTCGCCTCGAACAGGTCCTTGAGCTTCGTCACGGCATCGTCGCCGAACGGCTCGTCCGCCACGGGCACGGGGATTTCCCAGCCCTGGCCGGCATAGCGCATGAAGGCGGTGATCTCGCAGACGATCCTGCCGGCAGCACCCGTCCGCACGAAACCTTCGGCGGAGGCCTTGAGGTCGGCGAGCAGCGTGTTGACCTCGGCCGGCTTGAACCGCGACAGCCGCGTCAGCTTCGAGGCCAGCGCCTCGTAGCCGAACGGAGCCTTGAGGAAGCCGATCGCCGATCCGACGCCCGCGCCCTTGGGCACGATGCACTGGTCGATGCCGAGCTTCTCGCACAGCCTTGCGGCGTGGAGGGGGGCGGCGCCGCCGAAAGCGATCATCAGATTGTCGGAAATGTTCTTGCCGTTTTCGACGGCGTGGACGCGGGCGGCATTGGCCATGTTCTCGTCCACCACCTCGCAGATGCCGAAGGCGGTCGACATCGCGTTGAGCGACAGCCGCTCGCCGACATCGCGCAGGATAGCCTGCTCGGAGGCGGACGCGTCGAGCTTGATCGCGCCGCCGGCGAAGTTGTCGGGGTCGAGCTTGCCGAGCACAAGGTCGGCGTCGGTGATCGCCGGACGCTTGCCGCCGCGGCCGTAGCAGGCCGGCCCCGGCTCCGAGCCGGCGCTTTCGGGCCCGGTCTGGATGCGGCCCATGGCGTCGACCCAGGCGATCGAGCCGCCGCCGGCGCCGATCTCGATCATCTCGATCACCGGAATGGAGATCGGCATGCCCGATCCCTTGCAGAAGCGGTAGGTGCGCGCCACCTCGAAGGTTCTCGCCGTGCGCGGCGCATAGTCCTCGATCAGGCAGATCTTGGCGGTGGTGCCGCCCATGTCATAGGAGACGACCTTCTCCAGGCCGAAGCGCCTGGCGATGTCGGCGGCGAAGATCGCACCACCGGCCGGGCCGGATTCGACCAGCCGCACCGGGAATTCCGAAGCGGTCTCCACCGAGATCAGGCCGCCGCCCGAGTGGATCATGAACACCGGGCACTCGGCGCCCATCTCCTTCAGGCGGATCTGCAGGCGGGCGAGGTAGTCGGCCATCTGCGGCCGCACATAAGCGTTGGCGCAGACCGTGTTGAAGCGCTCGAACTCGCGCATCTGCGGCGACACTTCGGCGCTGATCGAAATCGGGATGCTGAGCTTGCGGGCGAGGATCTCGCGGGCACGACGCTCGTGGTCGGCGTTGGCGTAGGCATGGATGAAGCCGATCGCCACCGAGCCGAAGCCGCCGGCCGCGATCCGGTCGGCGATCTCTGCGAGAGCGGCTTCGTCGAGCGGCTGCAGTTCCTGGCCCTCGGCGCCGATACGGCCCTTGACCGTGAAGCGGTCCTCGCGCGGGATCAGCGGCGTCGGCAGTTGCAGGTTGAGATCATACTGCTCGAAGCGGTTTTCGGTGCGCATCTCGATCACGTCGCGGAAGCCCTCGGTCGTGACCAGCGCGGTCCGCGCGCCACGGCGCTCGATCAGCGCATTGGTCGCCAGCGTCGTGCCGTGGATGATGATGCCGATCTCGGAAGGCGAGATGCCGGCATCGCGGGTGACGACGGCAATGCCGTCGAGGATCGCCTGCTCGGGCGCCGCATAATTGGTCAGCACCTTGGTCGAGAACAGCGTCCCCCTGATGTCGAGGGCGATGTCGGTGAAGGTGCCGCCAATGTCCGCGCCGAGACGGATGTCGTCAGTTCTGGAGGTCATGCCTTGGCCTTCTGGGAAGAGAGTGCTGCGTCGCGCATCTGGGAAAGGGTCTGCCGGGGCGTGAGCGCCTCGGGCAAGATGGCGATATCGAGGACGGCGCCCGTCGCGGAGCCGAGCGCCCGGCCGAACGCGGCGCCGAAATCCGCAGTGGATTCGACGCGCTCGGCGTGGAAGCCATAGGCCTTTGCCAGCGTCACGAAGTCGGGGTTCTCGAGCGACGTCCCGGAAACGCGAGCCGGATAGTGGCGCTCCTGATGCGCGCGGATGGTGCCGTAGATGCCGTTGTTGAGGATCAGCACGATCGGCTGCGCGCCGGCCTGCATGGCGGTGCCGAGTTCCTGGCAGTTCATCTGGAAGTCGCCGTCACCGGCAAAGCAGACGACCGTTCGTTGCGGAAACGCGACCTTTGCCGCGACCGCTGCCGGCAGCCCGTAACCCATGGCGCCCGACTGCGGGGCGAGCAGCCGCGCCTCCGGCCCGAACTTGAAAAATTTGTTCGGCCACACCGTGAAATTGCCGGCGCCGTTGGTGAGGATGACGTCGGCGGGCAAGGTCTCGCGCAGCCATGCGCTGACGGCGACCATATCCACGGGTCCGGGCTGGACGGGCGCCGCGAATGTCCCTTCATAGGCCTTGCGCGCCGCCGCCCGCCATTCGGCCCAGGTGCCTTTCACCGGGGTCAGCGCTTTGGCGAAGGCGTTCGGACCGGCATGGATGCCGATCGTCGGCACATAGATCTTGCCGATCTCGCGGTCGGAGCCATGCACATGGATCAGCTTCTGCCGCGGCACCGGTACCGACAGCAGTGTGTAACCGTCCGTCGTCATCTCGCCGAAGCGGACATTGACGGCCAGGATCACATCGGCCTCGCGGATCAGGTTCCTGACATGCGCCACCATGCCGACGCCGGCCTCGCCGACGAAGACCGGCGCGTGGTTGTCGAACTGGTCCTGATAGCGGAAGGCCGCCACGACCGGGATGTCGGAGGCCTCGGCGAAAGACTGCAGCGCCGCGCGTCCCTCCGTCGTCCAGTTGGCACCGCCCATCAGCAGCAGCGGCCGCTCGGCTCCGGCCAGCAGTCCCAGCGCCGAAGCGAGCGCGTCCGCTGACGGTGCCGGCTCGAAGATCGCCGCCGGCCCCCCGAGCGGCGGGGCCTCGGTCAGGGTGGTGAGCATGTCCTCAGGCAGCGCGATCACGACCGGGCCGGGCCGCCCGGTCAGGGCGGTGGTCCAGGCCCGCGCGACGATCTCCGGCAGGCGCGAGACATCATCGATCTCGACTGCCCATTTGGCGACAGTCCCGAACACCGCCCGGTAGTCGATCTCCTGAAAAGCCTCGCGCCCCTTCATGTCGGTTCCGACCTGGCCGACGAAAAGGATCATCGGCGAACTGTCCTGCATGGCGGTATGGACGCCGATGCTGGCATTGGTCACGCCCGGGCCGCGCGTCACGAAGCAGATGCCCGGCGTGCCCGTCAGCTTGCCGTAGGCCGAGGCC
Source organism: Mesorhizobium sp. M4B.F.Ca.ET.017.02.2.1 (assembly GCF_003998955.1). Lineage (NCBI taxonomy): Bacteria > Pseudomonadati > Pseudomonadota > Alphaproteobacteria > Hyphomicrobiales > Phyllobacteriaceae > Mesorhizobium > Mesorhizobium sp. M4B.F.Ca.ET.017.02.2.1. Next base: position 20,904 of record NZ_RZOF01000026.1, read on the forward strand.
ATGAAGGCCGCGCCGCCCTCGTTGCGGCAAAGCACGTAGTCGAGCTTGCCATGGGTGTCGTGCAGCGCGTCGAGGACGGCGAGATAGCTTTCGCCGGGAACGCCGAAGCTCTTGGTCGCACCAAGCGCGATCAGGCACTCGACAAGAAGGCGACCGCCATTGCGGACCATGCTTCGACATCCTCTTGAGCCGGCGGCAAGCGGAACCGAGCCTGCCTTTTCGTATTTATACCTGCACGCTGGCGGGTCGCGGCGAAATCAAGAAATGCGGTCCATTCGAAAGTTTTTCTTTACAGTGTCGAACGCACCAGAACACCGGGGTTCATCGTGCCCTGCGGATCGAGCGCGCCCTTCAGCCGCGCCATCAGCTCCCGCTCCACCGCACCGCGATTGCGATCGGCGATGGCGATCTTGGCGCGGCCAAGCCCGTGCTCGGCCGCGAAGCTGCCGCCTGTTTGCGTGGCGAGCGCCGACAGCGCCTCGGCGAACCGCCCGGCCTTGCCGTCGAAATCGACGCGGCCTTCCGGTGGGGACAGATTGTAATGGATGTTGCCGTCGCCGAGATGCCCGAACGGATTGATCCGCACGCCGGGCAGGATGTCCTGGCAGATCCTGGCGCCGGCCTCGATGAAACGGGCGATCGCGCCTGGAGGGACGGAAATGTCGTGCTTGAGCTGCTCGCCCTCCAGCCGCTGCCCCTCCGGCTGCTCCTCGCGCAGTCGCCAGAACTGGGCCCGATGCGCGCCCGATGTCGCCAGCGCGCCGTCCAGCACAAGGCCCTGCTCCATGCCCCATTCCAGTGCTGAAGCCAGAATGTCGTCGAGGGGAACGCGCGCCGAGCCCGAAGCCAGCTCGACGAGCAGATAGACATCGCCTCTTGTTTCCAACTGGTAGGCGAGATCGGGCACATGCCTGAGAGCGAGTTCAAGGCCGACGTCGCAGAAGAACTCGAGGCCGGTCAGGAATTCCCCTGCCTCGCCGCGCAGGAATGCGCCGAAGGAGACGGCGGCGGCAAAGTCGGGCATGACCAGCAGCGCGCCCGCCTGCTGTCGTGGCGTCGGATAGAGCCGAAGCACCGCGCGCGTCACGATGCCGAGCGTGCCTTCCGCGCCGCAGTAGAGCTTGCGCAATTGATAGCCGGCATTGTCCTTCTGCACCGCGCGCAGCCCGTCCCAAACCGCTCCGTCCGGGGTCACGACTTCGAGGCCGAGCACGAGGTCCTGCATCATGCCGTATCGGAAGGCGTGGCTGCCGCCGGCATTGGTGCCGATCAAGCCGCCGATCCTGGCGCTGCCTTCTGCGCCGAGATGCATCGGGAACATCAGCCCGTGCGGCTCCAGCGCCTCGTGCAGCGCCGCGAGAACGACGCCCGCCTCGACGACGATCGAGCCGCTGTCGAGATCCGGTTTGCCGATCGCCGCCATGCGCGACAGCGAGACGATCACCGCGTTCGGCTGCTCCGCGACGGCGCCGCCGCAAAGCCCGGTGTTGCCGCCTTGCGGCACCACCGCCAGACCGGCCTCCCGGCACAGCTTGACAACCGCGGCCACTTCCGCGGTGTTGGCCGGCCTGGCGACGCCCAGGGGGGCGACGCCATACCGGTTGAGCCAATCGCGCTGGTAAGGCTCGGCGTCGATGCCTGAAAGCCAGCCTTTCGGTCCGAGAATCGCGCGCAATTCGAGAACGGGATCAGTCATTGAAATATCCGGAAGATAGCTGTGCGGCGTGCTGCTCGGGAACGTGGCATCTTCCAGAATGTCGTTCAATGACCCAGCACCTGCGACAGGAACTGCCGCGTGCGCTCGTTGCGGGAGGCGGTGAAGAACTCCTCCGGCGGCGCCTCTTCGACGATCTCGCCGCCGTCCATGAAGATCACCCGGTTGGCGACGCGACGCGCGAAGCCCATCTCGTGGGTGACGCAGATCATCGTCATGCCTTCCGAGGCGAGCGTGACCATGACGTCCAGCACCTCGGAAATCATTTCCGGATCGAGGGCCGAGGTCGGCTCGTCGAACAGCATGATCTGCGGCTGCATGCAAAGGGCGCGCGCGATCGCGACCCGCTGCTGCTGGCCGCCGGAGAGCTGGCCGGGAAACTTCATCGCCTGCTCGGGGATGCGAACCTTCTCCAGATAGCGCCTGGCGGTTGCCTCTACTTCCGCGCGCGGCTGCTTGCGCACGATCATCGGCGCAAGCATGCAGTTCTCCAGCACCGTCATGTGCGGAAACAGGTTGAAGTGCTGGAACACCATGCCGACCTCGCGCCTGATCTCGTCGATGTTGGCGACATCGTCGTTGAGTTCGGTGCCGAGCACGGTGATGCGGCCGCCATTGTGCTGCTCGAGCCGGTTGATACAACGGATCATGGTGGATTTGCCGGAACCGGAGGGACCACAGACGACGATCCTCTCGCCTCGTTCGACGGACAGGTTGACGTTCCGCAGCGCGTGAAAGGCGCCATAGTATTTGTCGAGGCTTTCGATGCGGACCGCGGGTCCGCCGGCCTCGCCCGAACTGCCTATCGTCATGCGGATCTCCTTAGCGTTCGCCGACCGACATGCGGCGCTCGAGAAAGGCGCCGTAGCGGGACAGGCTGAAAACGAAGACGAAGTAGATGAAGGCGATGAAGGCGTAGACTTCGACATAGGCGAAGCGCCATTCGCCGGTTCCGTAGGCGGCATTGCCCGAGGCCAGGATCTCGAAGAAGCCGACGATGACCACCAGCGATGTCTCCTTGAACGCGACCACGAACTGGTTGATCGTTGCCGGCAGCGCGTTGCGCATGGCCTGCGGCAAGAGGATGCGGCCGATGCGCTGCCAATAGCTCATGCCGAGCGCCATGGCGGCTTCCTCCTGCCCTTTTGGAACGCCCTGCATGCCGCCTCTGACGATCTCCGCCTGGTAGGCGGAGAAGAACAGGGCGGAGCCGATGATCACCCGGTACAGCTTGTCGCCTGCCAGCCACTGCGGCAGCGCGAACGGCAGGACGATGGCGAAGGTGAACAGGATCGAGATCAGCGGCAGCGAGCGGACCGAGTCGATGATGAGGCCAGTGGTCCGCGATATCCACGGCAGCTCAGACCGCCGCAGCAGGGCCAGGCAGATCGCCAGCGGAAAGCCGATCAGGCAGGTGGTCACGAAGATGAACAGGGTGAGCGCCAGGCCGCCCCAGGCTTCCTCGCCGACATAGGGCAGGCCGAGCACGCCGCCTTTCATAAGCACGTAATAGAGCGCCGTCCCGGCTCCCCAGACCAGCGCGATCCGGCGTCCGGTCCAGAAGGCCGGAATGCAGCTCAGCACCGTCATCACCACCACGGTGACGCAGGCCAGCGCCGAACGCCATTGCTCCTCAAAGGGATAGAGGCCGAACAGGATGATGCGCCACCTGGCCGCGATCACCGACCAGCAGGCTCCTGCCGCTGCCTGGCAGGCCTCAGGCCCGCCGCTCGTCGTGAAGACGGCCGAGAAGATCGCCCAATTGAGCAACTTCCAGGCAAGGAAGACCATGACTGTCAGGGAGATCAGCGACAACAGGGCCTGAAGCGGCGTCGCGAAAAAGCGCCGCCTCAGATCCTCGAGCGTCCCTGGAGCAGGCGGAGCGAGAACGACCATTTCCATCTCTCATCCCCTCAGTTGATTGCCCTTGAGGGCAATAGCCTTGTTGATGCGGTTGAACACGGCGGCGAGGCTAAGGTTGATGGTCAGGAAGCCTGCCATCAGGATGCCGATCGATTCCAGGGTCTGGCCGGAGTGGTTGATGGTCAGCGACACGATCATGAAGAAATCGGTGAAGCCGATTGCGATGCCCATCGTCGTCGCCTTGATCAGCCAGACATACTGGTTGGCGAGGATCGGCACGCGCAGCGCCAGCGGCAGCTTGACCAGCGTGAACACCCGCCAGGGACTGAGGCCCAGCGAAAGGGCTGCCTCCACCTGGCCCTTGCCGACGGCCTTGAAGCCGCCGCGCACGATCTCGGCGATGTAGGAGCCGCCATAGATGGCAATGGCGACCGCGAGTGCGGAAAACTCCGGCGGAATGCGCAGGCCGCCCTTCAGGTTGAGGCCTTGCAGGGCGGGGAAATCGAGCAGCGGCGCATCGGGCAGACGGCCGATCATCAGGATGAGAACGACGCAGGACAGCGCCGCCGCGGCGCCGCCAAGCTGGACGGCGGAGCGCTCGCCGACCGGCTGGCTCAGCCGTGACGTCCGGCCCAGCCAGACAGGCAGCGCGATTGCGCCGATCACGGCCAGTGTGGCCAGCGCCATTGCCAGACCGCCGACATTCGGGATCGGCATATAGAGGCCGCGGCTGGTGAGCAGAAAGCCCCACGCCTCATGCGCGGCGCGCGGTGTCGGCAGATGGGTGATCAGCGCGTACCAGAAGAAGACCTGGAGGATCAGCGGGATGTTGCGGAAAATGTCGACATAGGTGCGTCCGAGCAGCCGCGCCAGTTCGTTCGAGGAGGTTCGCGCCAGACCGACGATCGTTCCGACAATCGTCGCCAGGACCAGCCCGACGCTGCCCAGGAACAGGGTGTTGACGATGCCGATAAGGAAGAACCACCAATAGGGATCGTTGGCGGTGGCGGGCAGGAGCGAGAAGTTCACGTCCCAGCCCGTCGACTTGTACAGGAAGTCGAAGCCGGAGGTGATGCCTTGCTCCGCCAGGTTGCGCCTGGCGATCATCGCGCAGGAAAGCACAAGTGCTGCAAGCGACCCGACATAGAGAACCTGCAGCAATGCGTTGCGGACCTTCTGATTCCTCAGCAGGCTGACCATATGCCAATCTCCCGGATTGCCGCCGGCCCCGCCCGGCAAGGCCGGGCGGAACTCACAGCGGGACGCGTTAGGAAAGGTCAGTCGATCACCAAGGGGATCAATCGATCACCAGCGGGAACAGGACGCCGCCATTGTTCCACAGGTTGGTCAGGTCACGATCCATCTTGTAGGGCGAATCCTTGCCGAGATCGCGATCGAAGATCTCCGCGTAGTTTCCGACTTTCTTGATCACGTTGTAGGCCCAGTCGTCGGCAAGCCCGAGACCCTTGCCCATGCCTGGCGCCGCGCCGAGGAACTTGGCGACCGCCGGTGACGTGGGCTTGGCCTTGATCTCATCGACATTCTTCGAGGTGATGCCCTCCTGCTCGGCGAAGAGCAGTGCGGTGAGCGTCCAGTTGGCGACGTCGACCCAGTTGTCGTCGCCCTGCCGCACGATCATGACCTCCGGCTCGACCGCGATCACGTCGGGCAGGATCACATGCTCGTCGACCTTGCCCTTGGCGACACGCGCGATTGCAAGCACCGGCCCCCATTGGGCGTACATGTCGCAGCGGCCCGAGAAGTATGCCTGCTCGAGCTCTTCCGTCTTTTCGATGACGACCGGCTCGAGCTTGATGCCGATCTTCTGGCTGTAGGCAGCAACCTGTTGTTCGATGGTCGTGCCGGCGGGGATGCAGATCGTGCCGCCCTGTGCATCCTTGAGCGACTTCAGGTTGAGCTCCTTGTGCGCCATCACCTTGGTCGTGCCGAGATAGTATGACATCGAGAACTGAAGCCCCAGTTCGGTATCGCGGCTCAGCGTGCCGCCCGAAGCCTTGACGACGATATCGACGTCGCCCGACTGAAGGGAGGGCCAGCGCTGGGCCCAACTGATCGGCACGATCTTCAGCTTCGCTGGGTCACCGAACACGGCCGTGGCCACCGCCCTGCAGAGGTCGATGTCCATGCCCTTCCAGTTGCCCTTGTCGTCCACCTCGGCAAAGCCGAGATAGGAGCCGTCATGGCCGGTGCAGTTCAGCACGCCGCGCGCCTTGACGGTTTCGAGCGTCTTGCCGCCCGCAGCCTCGGCCGGCGCAGCGAAATGAACGAGGCCAACGGCCAGGGCCGCAGCCCCCCATTGCATCATTTTCATGTTGTTGTCTCCACTGTTGAGGTTGTTCCGTTTCTTGTTTTTGTTGGAGCCCGAAACAGCGTTCGGAACTCGGTCGCGAAGCCGCCTCCTAGTCGGAAAGCGGGGTCGGTTTCGGCAAGGAAATCTTGAGGTCGCTCCGCCAATCCTGCTGGGCCAGCCACCGGTGCAGCGCGGCTACCGCCTTCACACGCAGATGCCCGCGCGGAACGACCAGGTAGAAGCCGGGCACCTCCTCCGGCTTCATATCGGCAATGGCGTCGCGGCCGATCGGCGCGACCAGCGCGCCAGACCGGAAATCCTCCTCGGCGTCGATGACGGAAACCAGGCCAACGCCGATGCCTTGCAGGGTCGCCCGGCGCATGGTTGCCGCGTCGTCGAAGCTGATGCTGCGGTCGCCATCCGTCAGCTCCACTCCGAGGTGGCGCAATATATCCGGCCACAGGCGCTTTGACTTGACCGTGTCAAGCAGCGTGAACTTCGTCAGGTCGTGCGCCGACTTGATCTTCTCGCCGATCGCCGGCGTGCAGCAGACGATCTTCGGATCCGGCACCAGCAGCGTCGTGTCGTAGTCGGGCCAGCTGCCGTAACCCCACTGCACCGTCATATCGATGTCGTCGCGGCCGAAATCCGGCAGGTCGACCATCGTCGTCAGGCGCAGGTCGGCGCCGGGCACGATCTCGCGGAACAGCGAAAGCCTGGGCAGCAGATAGTGCGTGGCGAAATACGGGCTCGCATTGAGGTTGATGCGGTCGCGGTAGGTCGACTTGGTGACGCGGCGGACGCCTTCCGAGAACTCGTCGAAGCCGGCCTTGACGTAGTGCGAGAGAAGGATCGCCGACTCGGTCAATTCGATCGACCGGCCCTTGCGCTCGAACAGCGTCACCTGGAGCGTGTCTTCAAGCAGCTTGATCTGCTGGCCGACCGCCTGCGGCGTCACCAGCAGTTCGTCGGCCGCTTGCCTGAAGCTCTTGTGCTGCGCGACGGCATGGAAGACCCTGAGCGCATTGAGCGAGGGAAGGCGAAGCTTGCCGGTCATCGTAGTTCCGCCTCCTCTTGCTTGAGACTCCGTCGATCATGCACTGCCCGTATTTCCGCTGCCGCCGGCTGCGGAATGTCACCTCATGCGTAGATATAACCGCCTGAAACGATTACGTTTTCGCCGGTCATGTAGGTATTCTTGGGGCCGCCCGTCATCAGCACCCACTCGGCGATCTCGGTGGGCTCGGCGCCGCGGCCGAGCGGGCTTGCCTTGGCCAGTTCCTCGAGGAAGCCGAGGGCTTTCGCCTTCTCCGTCGCCATGCCGGCCGGCGCCACCGAATTCACCAGGATCCCGTCCTTGGCGGCGTGATGGGCGAAGGACCGCGTCAGGCTGACGACGGCAGCCTTCGTCGCCGCGTAATGGGCGTTCTGCGGATGCGCCTTGAAGGCGTCGACCGAGGTCAGGTTCACGATCCGCCCGCGTACCTGGGCTTTCGGTTCCTGCGACTGCATGTGGCGCACGGCCGCCACCATCATGTGGTAGGTGCCCTTGATGTTGATGCCGTTGGAGGCATCCCACTCTGCGTCGGTGATCTCGAGGAGCGGGCGGCGCGGATAGATCGCGGCGCAGTTGATCAGCGTGTCGACGCGCCCGAGCTTCGAGACGATGGCATCGAACGCCGCGTGGGACTGAGGCCCGACCTGGATGTCGCCGGTCGCCGCCGCGGTCGGCAGGCCCTTGGCCTTTGCCGGCTCCAGCGCGGCCTCAGCCGCCTCCTGGTTGATGTCGATGATGCCGATCTTTGCCGCCCCAGCTTCCACGGCCATCCGTGCCAAAAGCGCGCCGAGGCCGGCGCCGCCACCAACGATGAGAACGGAAAGGTCTTTCATTCTATTTTCCTTGCTTGCTGCCGCTTGGGCTGGTCGGCCGGGTCGGCATGATGTCGAAGCGGGTTACGTCGGCCCAAGCGGGCAGGCCGAGCAGGGTGACGACCATACTCGCCACGTCGTCCGGCTGAACGGCGACGTTCCCGGCGTACATGGCCGCCCGGGCCTCGGCGTCGAGTATGTCCTTATAGAGCTGCGTCTCGACGCGACCGGGCACGATCTCGGTCACGCGGATGCCGTACTGGGAGAGGTCGGCGCGCAACGCGGCGGCGAAGCCGGCGATCGCTGCCTTGGTGGCCGAATAGACGGCGACTTTGGGAAAAGCCGCATGGCCGGCGGAAGACCCGGTGAACAGAATGTGCCCCGATTGCCGCTCGCGCATCTGCGGCACGACGAGGCGGGTGAGCAGGATTGCCGCGCTGACATTCACCTCGAGCGCGGTGTCGATGTCGGCGATCTTCATGTCGGCGAAATTGCCGAGCGGCGGCATGATCCCGGCATTGTTGATCAGCACGTCGATGGTGAGGTCGGCCACGACCGATTCCAGCGCTTCGCGGTCGGTGACGTCGACGGCGATCGGCACGATGCCGGGCCGTTCGGCCTGCAGCTCCTTGAGCGCGGCCTGGCTGCGCCCGACGGCATAGACGTCGTAACCCGCGTCGCTCAACGCGACCGCGATGGCCCGCCCTATGCCGCTCGTCGCACCTGTGATGAAGGCTGTCGTCACGTGGGCTTTCCCCGATTGCCTGGCTTTCAGTGTGCGGCTTCGACCGCTGCCGCGAAACCAAGAAAACCAGCAAAAAGGAAAGATAAACTTTCGAAGGCCTTTTTGGCGGCTGGAATATTCCAATGCGCTTGCGCGGCCGCGAAACCCGCAAACCCAAGCAAAGTAAAGCTTTCACCGCGTGAAGCTGGGCTTTCGATCGCCGATCGAGCAAAAACATGGCTTTCGCGAACGCCCGCCCGGCCGTGCTCGGCGAATGCGCGGCGCGTTGACGGCGGGGCCCTATCCGGCCGTCGGCATGGGCTTGTTCATTTCGGTGAAAAGCGAGGCCGCGGCCGCCTTCTGCTCGGCGTCCGTCGCCTCGACGCCCGAGGCCCGGGCGAGCGCGCGCACCCGGCCGAGACTGTTGTGCAGGTGCTTGCGCATGGCCTGGCGGGCTGCGCGGCCGTCCTGTCGTTCGATGGCATCGACGATAGCCTTGTGCTCATTGTGGATGCGCGCGTAGTAGCTGTCCTTGAGTTCGGGCTCGACCACGTAGCCGAGCTGGAAGCGCGGCACGATCATCGGCCGGAGATAGGCCAGGAAGCCGTGGATGAATTCATTGCGCGCGGCCTTGGCGATCGCCAGGTGGAAATCATAGTCGTAGTGGATCTGGACGACGGCCGGATCCGCCTGCTGGGCGTCGACCTGTTCCATCACGGCCCGGATCGCGCCCGCCTCGGCGTCGCTCCGCCGTTCGGCGCAGAGCCCGGCGGACTCCACCTCGACGCTCAGCCTGAGTTCGAGCAGGGCGATGGTTTCCGGCAAGGTCCTCAACGCCTCGTCCGGGATCGAGAAATTGCGCGGCGCCGGCGTTTCGCTGACGAACATGCCGCGTCCCTGCTGCGGCACCACCATGCCTTCGGAGCGCAGCCGCGCCACCGCCTCCCGCACCACGGTGCGGCTGACGTCGTATTCGGCGCAAAGCTCCGCCTCGGTCGGCAGTTGCGCGCCAGGCAGCAGCCGTCCGGAACGGATCTTTTCAGACAGGCTCTCCGCCACCACGGTGGAAAGCGGCTTGCGCTTCGTCATCAATATCCCTCCCGCCAGATTCGGGATGATGCCCGAACCGGCAAGACCATTCAAACCGCCGCGGTCACGATCAGCTCGACCAGCATGCCGGGCCTGGCCATCCGTCCCTCGCCGGACGAGCGCGCCGGCGCATGCTCCTTCGGCACCCAGGCGTCCCAGACCGTGTTGACCTCGTCGAAGTCGCGGACGTCGTCGAGCCACATCTGGACGTGAAGGATGCGGCTCTTGTCGGTGCCGGCCTTGGCAAGCAGCGCATCGATCTTGCCGAGCACCTCGCGCATCTGGTCGGCCGCGGACTGGCCGGGCTGGGCTACCTGCCCGGTGAGATAGAGCGTGCCGTTGTGGATGACACCGTGATGGATGCGGGTGTCGAAGTCGAAGCGCTGGATATCGCCCACTGGATTGTCCTTGTCAGATTGCCGGCGTCTGCCGGATCGGGTTGCCTTGCAGATATTGCGCGTAGGGCGCCTGAACGAGCCAGCCGGCGTCGACGGGCAGGGTGACGCCGGTGATCGACGCGGCGCGCTCGGAGCAGAGGAACAGCGCGGCCTCGGCGACGTCGCGCGGCTCGACGAAGCGGCGCAGCGCGGTGGTCGCCTGTATGGCTTCGGGGTTGCGCTCGCCCTTGGCGATCTTTGCTTTCAGCCCGTCCGACAGCGTGTAGCCCGGGGCCACGGCGTTCACCCGAACCCCGTGCGGCCCAAGCTCGGCCGCCAGGATCTGCGTCAGCGCCATAACGGCGTGCTTTCCCGGCGTGTAGGCCGGCAGCGACAGCGGCGCGAAGGAGGCGAGCGAGCCGACGTTGAGGATGGCGCCGCGCCCGGCGGCCGACATCGACCGGCCGAAGACCTGGCAGCCAAGCAGCGTGCCGCGATAGTTGATCCGCCACAGCTTCTCGTCCTCGTCGAGGTCCTGATCGAGGACGTGCTTGCCGCTCTGCAGGATGCCGGCGCAGTTGACGACGACATGCGGCGTGCCGAACGGTTTCACGACGGCTTGTGCCAGCGCCTCGACCGAGGAGGGATCGCCGACATCGGTCTGGACGAACAGGGCGCGCGGCGCGCCGCCGCTCTCGCAGGCCTCGGCCGTTTCGTTGCCTCGTGCCACGTCCCGGCCCGCGACGACCACCTGATAACCATCCTCGGCGAAGCGCAGGGCGATCGCGCGCCCAATGCCGGAAGTGCCGCCGATGATGACGGTTGTCAAAGCCTCAGCCATGGTGGCGATCCTTGCGCTCGATGTCGAAGAATTCGGCCATGGCTTCGACTTGGAAATCCATCATCGGGCGTCCAGGCTGGATGCGGCATCCGATCTCTTTCGCCGCCTTGAGCAGCGCCGTCTCGGCCGGCTCCATGATGATGTCGACCACCGTCATCTCCGGTGTCAGCCTGCTCACGTCGAGCGGCAGCGGATCGCTGGCCTTCAGCCCTGAAGGCGTCGCGTTGATCGCCATGTCCATGTCGGACGGATCGGGCTGGCCGACTTCGATTCGGCAGTTGGGGAAGCTCTTGCCGACCAGCGCTGCAAGCTTCGCGGCGCGATCCCTGTCGATGTCGGCCAGGCGGATCTCCGCCGCGCCTTCCTCCGCCAGACAGTAAGTCAGCGACGCCCCGGCGCCGCCGGCGCCGACCTGCAGGATGCGCCGGCCGGCGATCTGGTGCCCGCCGGCCTTCAGCCCGTCGATGAAGCCGACGCCGTCGAAATTGTCGGCGTACCAGGTGCCGTCCGCCTGCCTGCGCACCGAGTTGGCGCTCTGCACCCGCGCGGCGCGGTCGTGGGCGGCCGCACATTTGTGGTAGACCGGGACCTTGTACGGCACCGAGATGATCACGCCGCGGATGTTCTCGGCCGCCGTGATGCCGGCCCAGAACGTGTCGAAATCCTCCGGGCGACAGCTCAGCGGCACCATCAGGCTGTCGAGCCCCTTCTGCTCGAAGATCTCGTTGAACATGCCGGGGCTCTTCGCATGCCCCACAGGATGGGCCAGCATCACGAAGACATCGGCCTTGCCGGTACCGCGCATCGGTTCATTCCTTTCCGGTTGACAGTTCATGGGCGCTGAGGATCTCGAGCGCCTGGACGAGGGACGAGTGGTCGGCCTCCGCGCCGCCTGCTCGGGCCGAACAGGCGTTCATCAGTTGCTGCGCCGCCGCCGTGTTCGGCAGCGCCACGCCAAGCGCGCGCGCGCTTTCCAGCGCCAGATTGAGGTCCTTCTGGTGCAGCCGGATGCGGAAGCCCGGCGCAAACGTCCGCGCGATCATGCGCTCGCCATGCACTTCGAGCACGCGCGACGAGGCGAATCCGCCCATCAGCGCGCTGCGCACCCTGGCGGGATCGCACCCGGCCTTGCTGGCAAAGACCAGCGCTTCCGCGACAGCCTCGATGTTGAGCGCGACGATGATCTGGTTGGCGATCTTGCAGGTCTGGCCGGCGCCGTTCTTTTCGCCGATCAGGGTGATGTTCTTGCCAAGCTTCTCAAGGATCGGC
>NZ_RZOF01000270.1:0-8588 GCF_003998955.1 Mesorhizobium sp. M4B.F.Ca.ET.017.02.2.1
GTCCTCGATGTGCGCCCGCGCCGATGCGAGCTGGTCCGCCATGGTGTTGAAGCCGTCGGCCAGCTGCCCGAACTCATCCTTGCGGCCATGGCTGATGCGCATCATTTGATTGCCCTGAGCCAGCGCCTGCATGCCGCGCATCATATCCCTGAGGCCGGAGCCGAAACGGCTGAGCAGCACCCAGGCGAAGAGAGCCGCCACCAGCATGGCGGCAACCGCGCTGAGGCCAATCAGCCACAGCATGCTGTTGGTGCGCTGCTCGGCCGCGTTCAGCACCGCATCGTATTCCAGCAGCACGGCGCCGACGATCGTCTTCCCGCCTTGTTCGATCGGAACGGCCAGTATGGCGTTCACTTCCTCCGGATCGACGAACTTGCGCGGGATGCCGTCTTCCAGCGTCTGGCCGACCTCGTTACCGGGGTCGTGCTCGAATTTGTCGCCGGCCTTGTGCTCCTCGTCTGCGGCGTGGGCGACGATGACCTTGTTGCGGTCGACGACGACGAAATCCCGCTGCGAGCGCCCGTGTTGCAGCTCCAGGAACTGGTTGAGCGCCTCGGGCCGCTCGAGCAGCGAAGGCGTCCCGTCGGACGGCTTGAAGACGATCGTGTCGGCGAGCTCGCGCGCGACGTTGGTGGCCTCGGTCAGCCCCAGATATTTGGTCGCCGCCATCTGCGTGAAGACCGCGACGCCGCCGACCGTTCCGATCAGCGCCGCGGCGCCGACCATGCTGAGGATGATCAGGCTCCTAATGCGCACGGCAGGGCCCTGCCGGCGATGGCGCCATTGTGCTCGCGGATTGAGGCAAGTCTCTCATCCATGAGCTTTTATTACCAATTGCTTATCAACGTGCTAACGGCGGCCGGGCCCGGAGGTTGTCCCGGCGAGGCATCGGCGGCGCCTGCTTTCTTCGAAAGCAGCAGCTGGAATTAGGATCAGGTTGCAGCCTTCGTCCGCTCAGACATGAACGGTGCCGTGTGAGAGCTCGCCTTCGTCGCTGCTGACGAGGAAGGCGGCGGCGAGCAGGCCGACATAGAACAGTCCCACGATGGACGCGACGACGATGCCGGGCACCGGCCCGAGCGCGGCCACGCGCATCGCGTCGAGAAACGAGGCGCCGAAGCCGATCGGCGAGCCTTCGCGCTGCAGGCTGGGTGTCGTGATCTTCAGCACCCAGGCGAGCATCAGGATCGTGTACATGAAGATGTAGTTGCGGCGTAGCCGGCGCACCAGCGCCGCGCGCTGCGAGATCAGGAAGCGGGGCGAGCGCAGGCCTTCGCCGACGATCGCCAGCCAGTTGGAGGCGAAGTCGGGCTGCGGCGAGAAGATCTGCGCGAAATAATAGCGCTCGAACTGGCGCACCCGGGCACGGTAGACGTCGAAGAAGCGGTAGCGCCGCGCCTCGATCCAGAGCAGCAGCGTGATCAGCAGCATGGCGAACAGCAGCACGCCGTGGTGCGAACTCGGCGTCGACAGCGACACCGAGAGCATCGCGGCGGCGACGGTGATCGCCCAGTTGCTGGTGCGGTCGAGCCTGTCGCGCCATCCGGCCATGCGGGCGATCTCGGCGCGGTGGAAATGCGACATCGTCGTCGCCAGTTCGGAGGAGGTGAGTTTCAGCGCGAACGCATCAGAGGCCCGCGGCGCTGCCGCCGCCTCGACGGGCTTCACGGTCTCGATCTTGGACATCCCCTTGCCATCCAAATGCAATGGCCGGCGGAAATGGCCGGCCATCACCCCGATGACAACAACGCGCGGCACACTGAAACGTTCCCGCGCGTGGATGTCGGAAAGCTCGCTTCAGGCCTGGTAGGAGATTTTCCTCGCGGCCGGTCCCGGAAATTCCACCACATCGGCCGAATGGCGGCTGTATTGAGCCACCGTGATTGCTTCTATCATGAGATCGAGCGCCGCAAGCGTCGTGTGGCTGGTGTCGTCATCGCCGCGCAGATAGTGGCCGGCCCGCTCGAGGTGCAGACGAGCGGCGGCAAAGTCGCTTTTCATTAGCTTCTCCTTATTGCCCGCCGTGCCGCGAAGATGCTCGAGTCGCTTTACCCGAAAGCAAACATCCACAGCCGCATTTGAATCGAATTGTCCGCGTTGCCGCCGAGGCGTTTCCGCGCCACGCGGCGGTGCAACCGATAGGCGCGCCAAACCGTTGTCGTTCGCTATAATCGAGGGGTGCGAATCTTGTCCTTCCTGCCAAACAGGCGCCGGTCGGTCGCTATTGCGGCGATGACGCTGTTCGTCACGCCGGCCATGGCTTGGGGCGCCGAGAAGACCGGCATGTCGAGCGAGGGCGTCTTCGTTCTCGAGATCATCCTTTTGCTTCTCGTCGGACGCGGTCTCGGCGAACTGCTCGAACGCTTCGGCCAGCCTGCCGTGATGGGCCAGCTCATCGCCGGCATCCTGCTCGGCCCCTCGCTGCTCGGCTGGCTGTGGCCGGAGGGGGAACGGGTGGTCTTTTCCGGCGATGCCAGCCAGAAAAGCATGATCAATGCCGTGGCCCAGCTCGGCGTGCTGATGCTGCTTTTGCTCACCGGCATGGAAACCGACCTCAAGCTGGTGCGCAGGGTCGGCCGCGCTTGCTTCTCCATCTCCGCAGCCGGCGTGGCGGTGCCCTTCGCGATCGGCTTCGCTGCGGCGCAGTTCATGCCTGCGACGCTGCTCGCCCCAGGCGGCGAGCGCATCGTCGCAGGCCTGTTCCTCGGCACCGCGCTGTCGATCTCCTCGGTTAAGATCGTCGCCATGGTGGTGCGCGAGATGAACTTCATGCGCCGCGACCTCGGCCAGACCATCGTCTCGTCGGCAATCATCGAGGACACGATCGGTTGGGTGATCATCGCGATTACCATCGGCATCGCTACCCATGGCCGCGTCGAGGTGAGCAGCCTTGCCTTCACGATATTAGGCGTCGCCGCCTTCATGGCGTTTTCATTCACGCTCGGCCGCCGCATCGTCTTCGACGCCATCCGCTGGACCAATGACAATTTCCACAGCGAATATGCCGTCGTCACCATCATCCTCGCCATCATGGGCGCCATGGCGCTGATCACCGACCTGATCGGCGTCCACACCGTGCTCGGCGCCTTTGTCGCCGGCATACTGGTCGGCGAGTCGCCGATCCTGTCGCGCCACATCGAGGGCCAGTTGCGCGGCGTCATCACGGCGCTATTCATGCCGGTGTTCTTCGGCGTCGCCGGTCTGTCGACGGATCTTACCGTGCTCGTCGATCCGCAGCTGGCACTGCTTACAGTGGCGCTGGTCGCTATTGCCAGCATCGGCAAGTTCGCCGGCGCCTTCATCGGCGCGGAACTCGCCGGCATGAGCCGTGCCGAGGGCATCGCCGTCGGCTGCGGCATGAACGCGCGCGGCTCGACCGAAGTCATCGTCGCCTCGATCGGCCTGTCGATAGGCGTGCTCTCGCACAACCTCTTCACCATGATCGTGACCATGGCCGTCATCACCACTTTGGCGATGCCGCCGACGCTACGCTGGGCGCTGGGGCGCCTGTCGATCGGCGAGGCGGAGAAGAAGCGGTTGGAGCGCGAGGAGGTCGACCAGCGCGGCTTCATCGCCAATCTGGAGCGGCTGCTTGTGGTCGTCGACGAGGGCGTGGTCGGCCGCTTCGCCGCCTACCTTGCCGGCGTGGTCGGGGCCGGCAAGCCGATGACGGTGCTGCATGCCAGCGGCGAGAGCGAAGCCGAGCCCGACGAGGCGGCGCATCTGGACGAGATCGAGCGGGGCGCCGAGGAAGGCCGCGAGGCGGCACTCCAGGCCGACCAGGAGCCGGCCCGCGAGGCCCCCGTCACCCGTCGCCGGCACGAAGCGCCGCTGTCGGCCGAGGCGGTGGCGAAGGAAGCCCGCAAAGGCTACGGCGTGCTACTCATCGGGCTCGGCCGTGCGGTGACTTCAAAGGGCAGCTTCTCGCATCGCTTGAACGACATCGCCGGCGCCTTCGACGGCCCGCTCTGTCTGGTGCTGAAGCCCGCCGGCGCCGGCCGGCAGATGCCGAGGCTCGGCCCGGGATCAGGCAAGATCCTGGTGCCGGTCAATGGCACTTCGGTCGCCCGCCGTGGCGCCGAGCTCGCGCTTGCCATTGCCGCTGTCACCGGGGCGCCGGTCAAGATGCTCTATGTTGCGCGGGTCGGCCGCGACGAACCGCGTGACACCGTCTCGCATCGCCGTAGGGAGGCTGTGCTTAAGGACATTGTCGAGCTTGCCGACCGCTATGGCGTCGAGATCGAGACCGCCATCCGCAGCAGGGCCGCCGCCGCCGATGCCATTGCCCGCCAGGCTGGCAGGAGGGTGGCGTTGATCGTCATGGGCGTGGCGCGGCGGCCGGGCGACGAGCTCATCTTCGGCGAGACGACGAGCGACGTGCTGCAGCGCTGCCCGTGCCCGGTGATGCTGATCTCCGACGCGCGGCTGCGCCGCGACGACGAGGGGAGGGAGGCGGGGCGCTCCATCAGCGGTTGACAGGCCCAGCCCGCGTCCCGATTGTCGACGCCTTCATTCGCCTTACCCATTCGAAGGGACGACGCTGATGATGTCGGGATTTGCCGCCTGTTCCGGAACTGAGGCGCGAACCTTCAAAACGGCTATCGCTGGCTTTGAGGAACCACGATGAGCTTCAGCGTAAAACCCCTCGACGAAACAACCTGGCCGGAGTTCGCCGCGCTGGTCGAGCGCCACAATGGCGTTTGGGGCGGCTGCTGGTGCATGGCTTTCCATGCCAAGGGCAACGGCGCCGGCGGCAACCGCGCCGCCAAGCAGGCAAGGGTCAGGGACGGCAGCACGCATGCCGCGCTTGTCTTCGACGGCGCGGCCTGCGTCGGCTGGTGCCAATTCGGGCCGACGGACGAATTGCCGCGCATCAAGCACCGGCGCGCCTATGAGGAAGGGCTGACGGTCCTTCCCGACTGGCGCATCACCTGCTTCTTCATCGACAAGACGCGTCGTGGCGAAGGCGTGGCCGCCGCCGCGCTGGCAGGTGCGCTCGGCGAGATCGCGCGCCTCGGCGGCGGCACGGTGGAGAGCTATCCCGAAGACACGCAAGGGCGAAAGGTCGCCGGCGCCTTCCTGCACAACGGCACGCTGGCGATGTTCGAGAAGAAGGGCTTTCGCCGCGCTCGTCAGATCGGCAAGCACCGCTGGGTGGTGGCGACAACGGTGGCGCCAGGCGCTTGAAAGCCTTGGATGCCGGCCCTTTGATATGAGTATGCACTAATATAAATTACGACCCCTCAATGACACTTTGGCATTCCCGCAAATGTCTGGCCAGGAGTTACAGTACCGGACAGCCACGCGCGACGACATCGCGGCGATTTCGGCGCTGATGGCGCTGGCGATCGGCGAGCTGCAAAAACCCTTCCTGAATGATGCCCAGATCGAATCCAGCCGCGCCATCATGGGCCTGGACACGCAGCTTATCGACGACGGAACCTATTTTGTCGTCACCTGCGGAGGAGCGCTGGCGGGCTGCGGCGGCTGGAGCCGGCGCGCCACCCTTTATGGCGGCGACAGGACGCCGGGGCGCAGCGCGGCATTGCTCGATCCCGCCACCGACGCGGCGCGCGTCAGGGCGATGTACACGCATCCCGATTTCGTGCGGCGCGGCGTCGGCCGCCTCATCCTTTCGCTCTGCGAAAATGCGGCGAGGGCAGAGGGCTTTCGCCGTGTCGAGCTCGGCGCGACGATGGCCGGGGAGCCGCTCTACCGGGCCTGCGGCTACCAGCCGGGCGAGACGATCCACGACGATCGCGGCGGCGCGCCGGTGCCGATCCTGATGATGTGGAAGACGATTTGAGAAGGAGGGACTGGAATGGCTGCCTATCTCATTGCCGATGTCGACGTCACCGACGCCGCCATGTTCGATGAATACCGGCGCGAGGTTCCGGCGACGGAAGCGCGTCATGGCGGGCGTTACCTGGCGCGCGGCGGCTTGACCCGGGTGCTGGAGGGCGACTGGGAGCCGCACCGTCTGGTCATCATCGAATTCCCCGACATGGCGGCGCTGACCGCCTGGTACGACTCGCCTGAGTACGAGCGGCTGAAGCAGATCCGCTTCCGCTGCGCCAACACGCGCATCATCGCGACCGAGGGCGTGCCGCCGGCCTGACGCCTGCCACCGAACAGTGCGCGGCGGGTTCGTCGGCGCCGGCCTGCGTCAGGACATGTGGATCGCGGTCGGTCCTGCGCTCACTTGCCCTCGAAGAAGGTGTGGATCGCGGCGTCCAATGTCTCGATGAGCCGGGCGTTGCGGGTGCTGCCGGCCCAGATCAATGCGTTGAGCCGCATCTCCTTGTTGAGGAAGTTCACCTGCCTGGTCGCCAGCAGATACTCCGCGACCTCGTAGTGCCGTCCCTTGATGGCCTCGATGAGCGCGCTGTTTCGCCCCGTCTTGTCGGCCAGATTGACGTCCGCGCCATGCTCGACGAGCAGCTTGACGACATCGAGATGCCCGTTCCTTGCCGCCTCGATCAGCGCCGTCCTGCCATAGTAGTCGGCGCGGGCATTGATATCGATCCGAGGATGTCCCGCCAGCGCCAGGATGCAGTCGTAGTGACCCTTGGCTGCGGC
The DNA here is from genome assembly GCF_003998955.1 of Mesorhizobium sp. M4B.F.Ca.ET.017.02.2.1. Taxonomy (NCBI): domain Bacteria; kingdom Pseudomonadati; phylum Pseudomonadota; class Alphaproteobacteria; order Hyphomicrobiales; family Phyllobacteriaceae; genus Mesorhizobium; species Mesorhizobium sp. M4B.F.Ca.ET.017.02.2.1. Next base: position 6,580 of record NZ_RZOF01000270.1, read on the forward strand.
CAGGCTGAGCGGCGTGCTCTTCCACTTGTTCCGGGAATTGACGTCGATTTCCGGCTGCGCGATCAAGGCTTCGAGCACCGCGAGGCGGGCATTGTGGGCGGCAAGGTGCAGCGCCGACCAGCCGCCTTCGTCGCTCTGGTTGATGTCCGCACCGGCGGAAAGCTCCGCGCGCACGGCCTCAGCGTCGCCTTTTTCCGCCGCGACCAGCAGGGTGGACCAACTCCTGGCGTCTTCGGCTTCCAAGCTTGCGGTCACTGCAATGTCTCCCGGACCATGGGATCTTGCCGACATTCATCGGATGCGGCGTCTCTTGCGGAGCCTTTCACACTCGCAAGCGTCCGGCAAATGGATTTCGCGCCACCGGTCGGCGGTTCCGTGAAGAATGGAACCGCCGACTGTCTTTCGCTGCCTACGCCATCTGCAGCCGTTGCCGGCTCGGCTGCGGCGGGAAGGCAATCGCGATGCCTGCGGCGCCCAGCCCGACCAGCGCCGAGCCGATGAACAGCCAGGAATAGCTGGCATAGGCGTCATAGATCATGCCGCCGGCCAGAGGCCCGAACGCCATGCCGAGGCTGGACAGCATGGTGGCGGCACCGAACACGGTGCCGATGATGCGCGGCCCGAAATATTCGCGCGCCAGCACCGCGTAGAGAGGCATGACGCCGCCATAGGTGGCGCCGAAGATGACGGCCAGCACATAGAACTGTTCGAGCCGACTGACCGCGAGATAGGCCGAGATCACCGCGGCCTGGATGAGGAGCCCGGTGATCAGCACCGGCTTGACGCCGAGCCGGTCGCCGAGCACGCCGTAGAGCAGGCGCCCGCCGAGGCCGGCGAGGCCCTCGACGCTGTAGATCGAGACGGCTGCCATCGGCGCCACGCCGCAGGCCATGGCATAGCTCACCATGTGGAAGATCGGGCCGGAATGCGCCGCGCAGCAGGCGAAGAAGGTCATGCCGAGCACCAGGAATTGCGGCGAACGCAGCGCCTGGCCGACGCTCATGCCGGGGTCGTCTGTGGCGGGGGCCGGCGCGCCATCGGTTGCCGCGACCGCCGCCGGCGGCTGTCGCACCAGGAAGGCGACGGGCAGCAGCAGCACCCAGGCCATGACGCCGATGTCGAACATGGCCGCACGCCAGTCATAGGCGGTGATCAGCCAGCGCGCGAAGGGCGAGATGGTCATCGGCGCCACGCCCATGCCGGCCGATACCAGCGACACGGCGAGGCTGCGGTTGGTGTCGAACCAGGCGGTGGTGAGCGCGATCATCGGCGCGAAGAAGGCGCTTGCCGCGAGCCCGACCAAGACGCCATAGGTGAGCTGGAAGACGGTGAGCGAGCCGGTGCGGCTGGCCAGTACAAGCGCCAGGCCCAGAAGCAGGGCGCCGGCGAAGACGACGGGACGGGCGCCGACGCGATCGTAGATGGCGCCCCAGGCGAAGCCGCCGAGACCCATCACCAGAAAATTCAGCGTCATCGCGCTCGATATGCCGGCGCGCGACCAGCCGGTGTCGAGCGACATCGGCTCGAGAAAGATCGCCAGCGAAAACATCGCGCCGATGGCGACGCAAGTCATCAGCGCGCCAGCCGCGACGATGACCCAACGATAGGAAAGCTTCATGTTCTTCTCCCATGCCGGAAGCTAGAGTTTGTCGACACGGCGCGCGCTTTTTTCGAGCTTCGTCACGCCGCTTGCGTCCGAAGGACGTTGACGACGTCTTGAATCCGACAATCCGGTTGCATTTTTTAATCAGATTTTGGCACGGGTGATTTTTGTTGCCGCCTGAAAAGTTGCGTTGCTTCACACCTCTGCCCACCGTCTTCTCTAGTGTCAGTAGCATGCAATACCCGACATTGACCGGAGGTTGGTCCCTTCTAGATGATTGACCAGTCAAAACAGGAGGCTCTCCATGGAACTCTATCGCGGCCGGCTCATCGACCACATCCAGCTTGTGGTGCGCGACCTGAAGGCCAGCCGGCGCTTCTACGGCGCGGTGTTCGACGTGCTGGGC
>NZ_RZOF01000271.1:0-8576 GCF_003998955.1 Mesorhizobium sp. M4B.F.Ca.ET.017.02.2.1
TGCAATCAGTTTTACCGCTGACTGATGGTATTTGGCTTCCCGGCGCGGCCGGAGCCCGTCAAACCCCCGCGTCGCGGCGCAGGGCCGCGAGGAACAGCAACAGCAGCGCCAGCGCGTTGAGGCAGGCGGCGGCCGCGTGCGAATATTCCCATTGCCGCCTGAGTATCTCCCAATTGTCGGGCAGCATGGTCCAGTTGCGGGTCGCCCGGTTTGCCGGAAAGGTGAAGCTCCAGAACACGAACTGCGTGGCGCCGATGGCGATGAAGGCAAGTGCCACCAGGCCGAAGGCGCCGCCCGAGCGGTAGAGCACGACCGCAAGTGCCGCGCTCGACAGCAGGGCGCCCAGCACGAGGCTGCCGAACAGGCTCCAGCCATCATAGGCGCGCTGCGCGGCGAGATAGCTCGTGCCGTCGAGCTTCAGCTTGTTGAGCATCGAGAACAGATGCGCGCCGGCCGGCACGAACGCCAGCGCCGCGAAGATGAAGCTCACCACCCTGAGACCATAGATCGCCATGCCGCTTTCTCCTCCACGGAGAAGCTAGGGCAGGGGGCGGGCCTGGGAAGGAGGGATCGAAGGCTGGCGCGCCCGCCTCAAAATCCGAAGAACTGCCGTCCGACGAAATAGCCGAGCGCCACGACCACCAGCGGAAACAGCGCCGGCGCCACCTTGCCAAGCAGCGAAGGCCTGATCTCCTGGATCGGAGTGTTGCGCGTGGCGTTGTGGAGGTTCTTGGTCATCATATTAGCGTCGCCTGAACAAATTAATATTTTGCAAACCCTGGCGGGACCCAGCCTCCGAAAGCCCTCCAGCCGGCTTGACTCTATCCTCCCCGGGGGGATATTCCCCGCCCCATGTCAGAAGGCATCCATACCTCGCACCCCGCCATCGTTAAGCGTTTGAAACGCGCGCAGGGCCACCTTGCCGCGGTGCTCTCGATGTTCGAGGCGCAACGCCCCTGCGTCGACCTTGCCCAGCAGCTCCACGCCGTGGAGAGTGCGATCAGCAGCGCCAAGCGCGAGCTGATCCACGATCATATCGAGCACTGCCTGAACGACAGCGCCGAGGGGGGCTCGCATGACGCGCTCGCCGAGCTCAAGCAATTGGCGAAATATCTATGAGCGGTTTTGGCATACGCGTTCTCGACTGGTTCGGCCTCGGTTCGCACGATCACGCCGGGCATGGCCACCATCATGACGGTCACGGCCCTCATGGCCATACGCATGGCGTGGTCGACCCCACCATCGCCACCACGACGCGCGGCATCTGGGCGATCAAATGGTCCTTCGTGGTGCTGGCAATCACGGCCGCGCTGCAGCTGGTCGTCGTCCTTCTGTCGGGCAGCGTGGCGCTGCTTGCCGACACCATCCACAATGTCGGCGACGCGGTCACCGCCATCCCGCTCTGGATCGCGTTCATGCTGGCAAGGCGCAAGCCGTCGAAGACCTTCACCTATGGCCTCGGCCGGGTCGAGGACCTTGCCGGCATCATCATCGTGCTCATCATCCTGTTCAGCGCCATCGTCGCCGGCTACGAGGCGATCGACAGGTTGATCCATCCAAGGGCGATCGAACTCCTCGGCTCGGTGGCGATCGCCGGCATCATCGGCTTCATCGGCAACGAAGCGGTCGCCGTGTTCCGCGTCCGCGTCGGCCGCGAGATCAACAGCGCGGCGCTGATCGCCGACGGCTACCACGCCCGCACCGACGGCTTCACCAGCCTGGCGGTCGTCCTCGGCGCCATCGGCGTCTGGGCGGGTTTTCCACTCGCCGATCCGATCATCGGCCTGCTGATCACGATCGCTATCTTCGCCATTGTCTGGCAGTCTTCCAAAGCCGTGCTGACGCGCATGCTGGACGGTGTCGAGCCCGGCATCGTCGATAAAATTCACCATGCGGCCGAGCATGTGCCGGGAGTGCGGCTCGTCGATGCGAGGGCGCGCTGGATCGGCCACAGGCTGCATGCCGACATCGCCATTGCCGCCGATGAGACCCTGCCGCTTGCCGAGGCGACCAGGCTCGCGGCTATGCTCGAGGACGAACTCTTCCAGCACATGCCGGCGCTGGCAGCGGCCAATGTGCGATTCGAGTGGCACGATCACTCGCACCAGCATCACCATGACCACGGCGACCATGCCGGACATCGGCACTGACGCTCGCCGAGTCCGGCGGCTATAGTCCCGCCCGATGCTTCAGACCCTTGTCGAGTTCCAGCGCACGATCTACCTGGCGCTAGCCGACCAGATCAAGCTTCCGGCGGCAGGCGGCGGTTGGCTGGCGTTCTTCTCCTTCCTGCCGATGGGCGTCGTCTTTGGGGCCGCCCACGCACTGACGCCAGGACACAGCAAGGCGGTGCTCGCCACTTATCTCGCCGGCTCGGATACGAAGGTGTCGCGCGGTCTGCTTGCCTCGATCGCGCTTTCCGCCACGCATGTGACGATAGCGGTGCTGATCGCCGTGCTCTCCCTGCCGCTTGTGTCGCTGGCATTGGGAAGCGTCGGTCGGGCGCCGCTGCTCGAAGATGTCAGCCGCGCGCTGCTCGGCGTGATCGGCGCGTGGATGGTCTGGCGCGCGCTTGGCCATGGGCATAGCCACAAGCATGAAGGGGAGGTCGTGGGTTTCATGGCCGGCCTGATCCCGTGCCCGCTTACGCTGTTCGTCATGACTTTCGCCATATCGCGCGGCGTCCCCGGCGCCGGCATCCTTTTTGCGTTGACCATGATGGTCGGCGTTGCGTTGACGCTGTCCTGCGTTGCCGTGCTGTCGATCTTGTTTCGCGAGCGGCTCGTGCATCTCTTCGACAGCCGGCCGCGCCTGTTCGACCTCCTCTCGCGCGGCATCGAGGGCGTTGCCGGCCTTGTTCTGGCCAGCGTTGCCGTCTGGCAGGTTACGTCGAATTGAAGCGATAGGTCGCCCGTATCACTTCACCTTCCGCCGGAACTTCGAATGGCAGCTCGAACAATCCTGCAGGATGAGATGCAGGAGATGCTCCGCCGGCAGCTTGGCAGGATCGACATGCACGGCGTTCGGCCGTTTGCCGAGCAGGCTGCCGCCATCCGTCGGCAGCATCGCGCCCATGCGCATGTCGCTGGTGATTTGCGCCGGCGCCGTTTCGGCCTTTGCGGCCAGCGCCGAGGCGAGCCCGCCGATATGGCGGGCGAGCGCCTCGAATTCAGGCCGCGCCTGATCGATCTCAGCCTTGGCGCCGGAGGGCGCGCCGAGCGTGCCTGACGGAAATTCGACGATCAGGACGGGGCCGGTGCGGGTACGAAGCGTATCGGCCGCCGTCCGGAAGTCTGCAGCGTCATAGGCTCGCTTGCCGTCGAACATCTCGGCAACGGTTTTCGCCGCCGCCGCCATCGCCTTCATTGAAGCCTGGCGGGCGGCAACGACCGCGTCGCCCGAGGCCACGGCCAGCGGCGAGGACATAACGAGCGAGCCGGTAAGCGCCAGCATCGCTACCCGGGATGCGATGCCCGCCGTCATGCCGTGACGTCGAGAACGCCCATCATGCCGAGTTGCTCATGCTCGAGGATGTGGCAGTGATACATGCGCCGGCCAGGCTGCTCCTGGCGCAGCAGCAGCCGCAGCGTCTCGCCGCGCGCCACGTTGACGGTGTCTTTCCAGGCAAGGTAGGGCGGCCTGGAGATCTTGCCGTCGCGCTCGTGCTCGATCACCTGGAACTGCGTGCCGTGGACATGGAAGGGATGGTCCATGTCGGCCTGGTTGACGATCTCCCAGAGCTCGGTCTCGCCGGCCTTGCCGACGATGTCGACGCGCGCCATGTCGAAGGCCTTGCCGTTGATCAGGAAGCCCATTTCCATGCCGGTGGCGTTCATCGCCATGGTTTCGCTGAAGACGAGGCGCCGGCTAAAGGCGGGGGCAGGCAGCGGCGCGATCGGCCGCAGCCTCGCCGGCGGCGGCGGCATCGCTCCTCCCGCGTCTTCGGAGACGTCGACGGTCAGCAGTGTCAGCCCACCGTCTGCCGGGCGACCGGGCCCCATCCAGCCGCGATCGTAGTCAAGCGTGGCGAGGGTGACGGGGCCTGGCCGGCTGAAGGAGGCGACCAGTTCAATGCGCTCGCCCGGGCTGAGCAGGATCTCGTCGGCCGCAACCGGCGCCGCCAGTAATCCGCCATCCGTGCCGATGACGGTCATCGCCGCACCGTCGAAGGCGAGCTTCAGGAAGCGCGCATTGGTGGCGTTGTAGAGACGCAGGCGCCGCACCGCGCCTTTCGTCACGGCAAGCCTGGGATTCTTCTGGCCGTTGACCAGCACATGGTCGCCGACGCGGCCGTTCATCAGGTCGGTCATGGTGTTGGCGGGCATCGAGCCGTCGGCGGCGAGCCTGAGGTCGGTGAGCACCAGTACGGTATCGCCATATTCGGCCGGCACCGGATCGGCCTTGGCCTTGACGACGAAGGCGCCGGCAAGGCCGCGATAGACCTGCTCGGCGGTCGCGCCGTGGGCGTGCGGATGATACCAGTAGGAGCCGGCCGACCCTTCCGGAAGCTCGAAGGCGTAGACGCGGTCAGTGCCCGCCTCCACCGGGTCCATCGGATTGCCGTCCTGATCGGCCGGCACCGGCATGCCGTGCCAATGGATGGTGCTGGCCTCGCCTTCGATCCGGTTGGCGAAGGTGATCTCGACGCGGTCGCCCTCGAAGGCCTCGATCAGCGGCCCGGGGCTCGTGCCATTATAGGCGAGGATCGGCGTGTCCAGCCCTTCGGCGAAGCGCGTGACGGCCGCTTCCGCCGTTAGCCGTGCCTTGAACAGGCCTGGCCGGCCGGCCGCGTTGGCGAGCAGCGGCAGGTCGCGCAACACCTCGCCCTCGGGCAGGGTGACGGCGCCGTCGGCCATCGCGCCCATGTCGTGCCCACCATGGCCGCTCATGTCCATGCCGGACATGTCGTCCATCTTCATCTGCGCCAGCGCGCGTGGGCTCGCCAGAACCGTCGCCAGGCCTGCCGCCAGAAAACCGCGTCGATGCATCGTTTGCTCCTGGATATCGAGGGAGTCCGCCGCCGGATTTCTCCACGCTAAGGGTTCCAGTTGCTGGAAGGTCAAGCCGGATCGAGGGCTGAGGTCGGAAATTCAACGGAAGGGCGGCGGCGGGCTGATGGTCGTTATCGACGTCACGTGATCGCGGCGATCGGCTTCTTCAATCCGGCGTTGCGCCCGGGAGCCTGGAACTCTTTCCGCTCCGGTCGGGTTTATAAGCGAGGCGAACCGCCATGGACGACAAACAGCCCGCCGAAAACCACCCGGGAAGGATCCTCGCCACCGTGCTGGCGATCTGCCTCATCATCATCGCCTTGTTCTTTATCGGCTTCAGATATTCGGAGCGCGACCAGGGGGCCTTGATCGTGCCCGGAGGGGTGCAAGGCAGCGAGTGAATCGGCCCGAAGCTTTTGCCTGACGGGCCGAAGATTCACGCCGGCTTGATGCGCTTGTGGCCGGCGCGCCTTTCGCGCGCCGACGAGACCGTAACACTTTGATTTTGCGTATGATCCTTTCAGAATGTTTTGGATCGCGCCAGGAAGAAACAGGTTTTTCGAAACGTTTATCGAATAGGCAACGCTCAACGCCTGGCGCCTGTCAGTAGCGGAAAATCCCTCCGGCACAGCGCGCATCGCGCCCGAGCCCAGGGAGGCAGAAACGTGTCCGCCAACGCCTATATCAACCGGATCGCGACGGCGGTGCCGCAGCACGACGTGCACCAGTTCTACCTGCGCTATGCAGCCTCGATGCTCGCCTCCGATCGCAGGAGAATATTCGAACGCATGGCCGGCCTCGCCGGCATCGAGCACCGCTTTTCCTGCTTCGCGCCCGCCCTCGAACCCGAAGGGCCGTCGGCCGATTTCGCCGGGACCTTCAGGCGCGGCGCGTTTCCCGGAACCGCCGTGAGAATGGCGATGTTCAGCGAAGCCGCCCCCGTTCTGGCGCAAAGCAGCGTCGACGGGCTGCATCTTGGCGATGAGGCGTCGCGCATCACCCACCTCATCGTCACTACCTGCACCGGTTTCTCCGCGCCCGGCATCGACCTCGACCTGGTTCAGCGCTGCGGCCTGCCGGCGGGCATCGAGCGCACGATAGTCGGGTTCATGGGCTGCTATGCGGCGGTCAGCGGCCTCAAGCTTGCCCGCCACATCGTCCGCTCCGATCCGCAGGCCAGGATCCTGCTGGTCAATATCGAAATATGCACTTTGCACATCAGGGAGACCGACGAGTTGGAAAAGCTGCTCTCTTTCTGCCTTTGGGGCGATGGCTGCGCGGCGACGCTCGTGACCGCCGAGCCGCCCGGCATCGCGCTCGACTCCTTCTGTTGCGCCGTCGCCGGCGAGCAGCGGGACCTGATGACCTGGGATATCCGCGACCACGGCTTCGACATGTTTCTTTCCGGCAAGGTCCCGGGGGCGGTCCAGGAAGTGTTGCGAAGCAGCCAGGACGCCATCCTTGGTGGCCGGCCGCCGGAGGCGATCGACCTCTGGGCCGTGCATCCCGGCGGGCGCAGCATTCTCGACGCCGTCGAAAGGGCGCTCGATCTCGAACCGGCCGCGCTCGAGCCGTCGCGCGAGGTGCTGCGCGGCTACGGCAACATGTCGTCTGCGACGGTCATGTTCGTGATGGAGAAGATGCTGAAGAAGCCCGGCGGACTGCTGGGCTGCGGCATGTCTTTCGGACCCGGCCTAACGGCCGAGACCATGCTGTTCAGGACCGTCTCATGACCGCGCTCGCGCAGCGCAGCCTTATCCCGGAAATCCTGGATCGGCTCGCCGCCGACGATCCACGGGCGCGCGCTTCACGCCGTGACCTCCGCCGCATCAACGCACTGATGCTGCAGGCGCGGATCATGGCGTCATTGCTGAGGAAATTCGTGCCGAAGCCGCCGGGCCGCATCCTGGAGATCGGCGCCGGCGACGGCACCTTCATGCTGGCCGTGGCCCGGCGCATGGTCAAGCAGTGGCCGCGGGTAGAACTGACGCTGCTCGACCGTGTCGACGTTCTCACCGCCGAACTCTCGGTGGATTTCGACCGTCTGGGGTGGACAGTTGCAGGCATCACCGCCGACGTCTTCGACTGGGCGGAACGGGCCGGCGGCAGCCGCTACGACGCGATCACCGTCAACCTCTTCCTGCATCATTTCGATGACGCCGGGCTGCTGCGTCTGTTCTCACTGCTGGCGCCCAAAGCGCCTTTGCTCCTGGCAACCGAACCGCTGAGATCGAAGCCGGCGCTCGTCGCTGCCGGCCTTCTGCCGGCGATCGGCGTCAACGACGTCACCCGGCACGATGCGGCCCAGAGCGTACGCGCCGGCTTTCGCGGCAACGAACTCTCCGCTCTCTGGCTTAAGGTCAACGGCATGCCGCTCGAGGAACGGCGTGCCGGTCCGTTTTCCCACGTCTTCGTCGGCGCCGGTAGCGTTTCCGATCCGGACCGATGACACGTCTGTCGACCCATGATGCGATCATCATCGGCGCCGGGCCGGCGGGTACATCCGTTGCGCTGACGCTTGCCCGGCGCGGATGGGCGGTAGCGATCGTGGAAAAGCGGCTGTTCCCGCGCCGCAAGGTCTGCGGCGAATACATCTCGGCAAGCAATCTCGCGCTTCTCGACCGGCTGGAGATAGGCGACGCCTGGCGCGCCAGCGCAGGCCCGCAAATCCGCCGCGTCGGCTTTTTCTCCGGCAATACCCGCGTCGAGGCGGCAATGCCTCCGGCAAGAGCAGGGCGCTGTGCAGATGACGGCTTCGGCCGGGCGCTGGGGCGGGACGTGCTCGACACTCTGCTCTTGCAGGCGGCGTGCTCGGCGGGCGCCGAAATCTTCCAGCCCTTTTGGCCCGTCGCCATCGACCGGGATGGCGACATGCAGACGGTACGTATTCAGGCCAGTAATGTCAGCGACGAACACACGATGTTGCGGGCGCCGGTGATCGTCGCGGCGCACGGTTCCTGGGAACCGGGCCCCCTGCCAAGCCAACTCGCAAAGACCAGCCGTCCGTCGGACCTGCTCGGCTTCAAAGCGCATTTCATCGGATCGTCCCTCGCAACTGATCTGATGCCGCTGTTGGTATTTCCTGGCGGCTATGGCGGCATGGTCTTCGCCGACCATGGCCGGCTGTCGATCTCCTGCTGCATCAGGCGCGACGTGCTCGCGCGGCTGCGCGGCAACCGTCTCCCCGAACAGGATGGTCCCAAGGAGAATGGCCACCTATCTGCGGCCGATGCGGTCTGCCGCCACCTCATGTCATCCTGCCGGGGCGTAAGCGATGTCCTGGAGGGAGCCCGCCTCGACGGTCCATGGCTTGCGGCCGGACCGATCCGGCCCGGCATCCGCGCCTGCTACGAGCGCGATATCTTCCGCGTCGGCAATGCGGCCGGGGAATCGCATCCCATCATCGCCGAAGGCATCTCGATGGCGCTTCAGTCCGGCTGGCTGCTGGCTTCGGAACTCGGCGGGGCGCCAACGGGCCAGGCGGGCCGCGAAGCGGCCGGCAGACGCTACGAGGCCACCTGGAGAGGATTGTTCTCGACCCGGGTCTACGCAGCCGCGGGCATCGCCCGGCTTGCATTTTGCCCC
>NZ_RZOF01000272.1:0-8562 GCF_003998955.1 Mesorhizobium sp. M4B.F.Ca.ET.017.02.2.1
GCTCTTGTCTTGTCGCGCGCCGGCAGCGTCGCAAACACCTCGTCCATATGCTCGCCCAGCGCCGGCGGCGGCCCGGCCGGCAGCGGTGCCGCGCCGTCGACCATGAAGCCGCCGCGCACCACCGTCAGCGGCCGGTCCATGCCGGGCACGCCTTCGAAGCGGGTCGTCATGCCGCGCTCGGTCACCTGGCGCTCGTCGAGCACCTGCGGGATCGTCAGCACCCGCCCGGCCGGCACGCCGGCGCGGTTGAGCTTTTCCTCCCAGGCGGCGGCCGAGGCGCCCGCCAGCGCATCCTCGATCAGCGCCTTCAGCGCGGCGCGGTTCTGCTTGCGCGCCTCGCGCTCGGCAAAGCGCGGATCCGATGCCAGTTCGGGCCGTCTGATCAGTTGGGAAAGCGTGACGAACTGCTCCTGCTTGTTGGCGGCGATGTTGAGCAGCCCCTCGCCGGTGCGGAACGCGCCCGACGGTGCGGCCGTCATGTTCTCATTGCCCATCGGCCGCGGCTCGACGCCGGCGGTCAGATAGTTGGACACCGGCCAGCCGAGCGCCGAAAGCGTGCATTCTAACATCGACACGTCGAGGAATGCCCCCTCGCCGCTCGTCTTCTGCTTGACCAGGGCCGCAGCAATGGCGAAGGCGCCGACCAGCCCGCCGAGGGTGTCGGCGACCGGATAGCCGACACGCAGCGGCGCCGTTTCCGGCGTGCCGGTGATGCTCATGATGCCCGACAGGCCCTGGATGATCTGGTCATAGGCGGGATTGTCGCGCATCGGTCCGCTCTGGCCGAAGCCCGATATGGCGCAGTAGACGAGACCCGGGCGGATAGCCTTCAGGCTGGCATAGCCGAGCCCAAGCCTGTCCATCACGCCCGGCCGGAAGTTTTCCACCAGCGCGTCGGCGGACGCGACCAGGTCGAGGAAGCGGTCGCGATCGGCCTCCTGCTTGAGATCGAGCACGACCGATCGTTTGCCGGCGTTCTGCGCCAGGAAAGAGGCGCCCATGCCGGCCTGGTTGAGCGTTGCCGAAGCGCCGAGCTGGCGCGCCAGATCCCCGCCATTCGGCGCCTCGACCTTAATGACGTCGGCGCCGAGCAGCGCCAGCTGGTAGGCGCAATAAGGGCCGGCCAGCACATTGGTCAGATCGAGGACGCGGATGCCGGAAAGCAGGTCGGTCATGATGCTCCAGATCGATCAGGCATCGCCGGGCACGTGCTCCGGTCCGCGCCTGCGCCGGTGCTCGACCCAGGCCCAGATATGCGGCCCGACGAGACCGATGAAGGCGAGCGTCAGCAGCGTCAGCGACAGCGGATGCCGGTAGAATACCGTCCAGTCGCCGTTGGCGATCGTCATCGCGCGGCGGAACTGCGTCTCGGCCAGCGGCCCGAGGATCATGCCGATGATGACCGGCGCGGTCGGGAAATCGAAGCGCCGCATCAGGAAGCCGGCCGCCCCCAGAAGATAGAGGATGACGAGATCGACCGGCGACTGCGAGATGCCATAGGTGCCGACGGTGGCGAACACCAGGATGCCGGCATAGAGCTGCGGCGCCGGGATCTTCAAGAGCCGCACCCACAGGCTGATCAGCGGCAGGTTGAGGATGACGAGGATGACGTTGGCGATGAACAGGCTGGCGATCAGGCCCCAGACGAGATTGGCCTGTGTCGTCAAGAGCAGCGGCCCGGGGTTGATGCCGTAGCTTTGGAAGGCCGACAGCATGATCGCGGCGGTGGCCGAGGTCGGCAGTCCAAGCGTGAGCATCGGCACCAGCACGCCGGCGGCGGAGGCGTTGTTGGCGGCTTCCGGGCCGGCGACGCCCTCGATGGCGCCGACCGTGCCGAACTCCTCCTTGTGCTTCGACAGCTTCTTCTCGATCGCATAGGAGAGGAAGGTCGGGATCTCGGCGCCGCCGGCCGGCATGGCGCCGATCGGGAAGCCGATCAGGGCCCCGCGCAGCCATGCCTTCCACGAGCGTCCCCATTCGGCCGCGGTCATGTAGAGCGAGCCCTTGAGCGGCACGATCTCGTCCTTGCCGGCATAGCGGCGCGAGGCCATGTAGAGCGTCTCGCCGACCGCGAACAGGCCGACCGCGACGATGATGACGTCGACGCCGTCGAGCAGTTCGCCCATGCCGAAGGTGAAGCGCGGCTGCCCGGTTTGCAGGTCGACGCCGATCATGCCGATGACGAAGCCGGCGAACAGGCTGGTGAGACCGCGCACCGAGGACGAGCCCAGCACCGCCGAGACGGTGATGAAGGCGAGCACCATCAGCGAGAAATACTCGGCCGGGCCGAAGGCCAATGCGAACTTGACCACGATCGGGGCCAGGAAGGCGACGCCCAGCGTGCCGATCGTGCCGGCGACGAACGAGCCGATCGCCGAGGTGGCGAGAGCGGCGCCGCCGCGGCCCGAACGCGCCATCCGGTTGCCTTCCAGGGCGGTGACGATGGTGGCGCTTTCGCCCGGCGTGTTGAGCAGGATCGACGTCGTCGAGCCGCCATACATGGCGCCGTAATAGATGCCGGCGAACAGGATGAAGGAGGCTTCCGGCGCCACCTGGTAGGTGATCGGCAAAAGCAGCGCGATGGTCAGCGCCGGCCCGAGGCCGGGCAGCACGCCGATCGCCGTTCCGAGCGTCGTGCCGACCAGGCACCACAAAAGATTGGCCGGCGTGAAGGCTACCGAGAAGCCGTGTGCGAGTTGGTTGAGCGTGTCCATCGCGTCAGCCCCTGACCATGGCGATGACGGCGTTGATCACCGTGTTCAGCTGGTTTTCGACGAAGCCGGCGCCGATGTTGACGCCAAGCGCCTTAGCGAAGCCGAAATAGGCCGCGAGCGCCAGGATCAGCCCGAGCAGCACGTCGCGCAGCGGGCGGCGGCTGCCGAAGCCGTAGCAGACCAGCACGAACATGATCACCGATGCGGCGGTGAAGCCGAGCGGATGGATGAGCGTAAGGTTGGCGACGAGGCCGGCCACCACGAAGCCCATCGACTTCCAGTCGGTCGGCGTCTCCTTCTCCTCGTCCGGCTGCCAGCCGCCCCGGAGCGCCGCGACGATGAGCAGCAACGACAGCACCACCATGCCGGCCATGGTGATATAAGGGAACACCCTGGGACCGACTTTGGAATAGAGCGGCGACACCGGGATCGCCAGTGTCTGCCAGGCCACGGCCGCGGCGCAGGCCAAGAGCCCGACGCCGATCAACAATTCGGGTATGGCGAAGCGCGGCGGCGCCTGCTGGTCGCTGGTGCTCATGAATGTCCTCCCTGGATGACCGGCATCCCACGGCCGGTCCTGACCGCAGTCTCACCCGCGACGGAGTTCATGTCCATGCGCTTGGCGAGCGTCGAGGCGGGGCGGCGCGGGCCGCCCCGCTCCGGGAAGGCATCAGGCGAGGCCGAGATCCTTGAGGATGGCGCCGATGCGGGCGGTGTCCTCGGTGACGAACTTGGCATAGTCGTCGCCGGTGAGCAGGATCGGCGTCCAGTTGCGGTTCTTGCACTCGGTCGCCCAGGCCTCGCTCTTGGCCATGGTCTCGACCAGCTTGATGAGCGCTGCCTTGTCGGCATCGGACACGCCGGGCGGGGCGAAGACGCCACGCCAGTTGAACAATTCGACATCGATGCCGGCCTCCTTCAGCGTCGGCGCGTCGATGCCCTCCTGGCGTTTGTCGGCGGAGATGGCGAGCAGCCTGAGCGCTCCCGCCTTGATCTGCTCGGAGAACTCGCCATAGCCGGAAATGCCGGCCGCCACCTGGTTGCCGAGCAGCGCCGACAGCGCCTCGCCGCCGCCGGCGAACGGCACATAGGAGAGATTGGTCGCCGGCACGCCGGCCGACTTGGCGATCAGCCCGAACAAAATATGGTCCGAACCGCCGGCCGAGCCTCCGGCCACCGGAACCTGGGTCGGATCGGCCTTGAGCGCGGCGACGAAGTCGGCGGCGGTCTTGAACGGCGACGCCGCCGGCACCACCAGCGCTTCGAACTCGCCGGTGAGGCGGGCGATCGGGATCACCTCTGTCAGGTTGTTGGCCGACTTGTTGGCGATGATGGCGCCGACCATGACCATGCCGGCCACCATCAGCGAATTGGCCTTGCCATTCCACTGGTTGACGAATTGCGGCAGGCCGACCGTGCCGCCGGCACCGCCGACATTGGTGATCTGCGAGCCCGAGATCAGCTTTTCAGAGCGCAGCACCTGGTCGATCGTGCGTGCCGTCTGGTCCCAGCCGCCGCCGGGCGCGGCCGGCACGAAGATCTGGAGCTGCGGCGCGTCCTGCGCGAAGGCGGGCGTGAAGTGCAGTGCCGCGAAGCCGGCCGCGGTGCTCGTCAAGAATCTGCGTCTGTTCAGCATGGGATTCCTCCAAATCACGACACCTCCTCCGGTGCCTGCCAAGACGTGGCCTGAATTCAGACCCGCCTTCGAGTTCAAGCATTTGTGACTGCGTTCTGTCAACGGGAATGGCATTCTACTGGACAGAACGATTTTGCCACGACAAAATCGCCTCATCCGGGCTTGGCCTGGACGGGGCGACCAACATGAAATCATCATCGGGATGAAAAATACACCTGCCAGCCCGGCGTCGGCCGAAGGCGTTGCCGCGCTCGACCGCGCCATCGCCATCCTCGACGCATTCACCCCCGCTGACCGCTCGCTCGGCCTGGCCGAGATCGCGACCCGCACCGGCCTCTACAAGAGCACCATACTGAGGCTCGCCAACTCGCTGATGCGCGGGCAATTGCTGGAACGCCTGGACGACGGGCGCTATCGCATCGGGCCGGCCACCTTCAGGCTTGGCGCGCTCTACCAGCGCTCGGTGGTGGCGATGGATGTCCTGCTGCCGATCATGCGCGACCTGTCCGAGCGGAGTTGGGAAAGCGTCGCCTTCTATGTCCGCTCCGGCGACGTCCGTACCTGCCTCTACCGCGTCGAGTCCAAGCATCCGATCCGCTACACGATCCGCGAGGGCGACGTGCTGCCCTTGCTGGCCGGCTCCGGCGGCCGCGTGCTCGCGGCATTTTCGGGCGAGCCGGGCGAGCCCTATGAGACCATCCGCGAAGACTATCATCACTTGTCGGTGGGCGATCGCGATCCCGAGACGGCTGGCGTCTCGGCGCCTGTCTTCGGCCCCGGACGGACCCTTCTCGGCGCGCTCACCCTGGCCGGGCCGAGAACGCGCGTGGACGCGGCCTTTCTGCGGCGCATGACCGCGCCCCTGCTCGAGGCCGCCGCCCGCGCCACCCGCGCCTTCGGCGAAGACGCCTCGATGCTCGAACGGGCAAGCGTGAAAGCGGCCAGCGCCGGCAAAGCACTGGAATCTATCTGAATTATGTTCACAGGCTTCGGCCGCGACTTGCCGGACATTGGCATTCGGGCAAATTGGAAGCAGTCGAGCCCCAATAATATTTTCCTAAAATCCGATCCTATACCCCGGCGTAAGCTCGCCGCGGAAGAAGACGCCTTGTGTCGAGCTAAAATACTGGACAAGTTTATTGGCTGTTAAGGCCGACATGCTAGTCGAGCTGTTGTCGCATAACGAGCTGCGACATGAGGGCGAGAGGTTTCGTCCGACCCATGACTGATCGGTCGGACCGGCGGATTCACGGGGAGCCATGGCAATTTCCATGGAAGCTTGATGAGGCTGTCAGCGACGCTTGCCAGTCCGCGTCTTGTCGGACTGGTCTGGCCATTCATACTCGTGGTCCTGATCCAGGCTCTCGTCGCCAGCGGCAGCCTCTATACGCTTTCGGCCGTTCGCGCCTACGTTGGCGGCGAAAGCCATTGGTCGAAGGGACAGAAAGAGGCCATCTATTTCCTCAGCCTCTATGTCGATACCGGCAAAACGGGCTTCTTCAACGAATATCGCGACGCGATCGCCGTTCCGCTGGCCGACCACGCGGCGCGGCTGGCGCTCGAGCAAGCCGAGCCTGACACCGACGCGGCGCGCGCCGGTTTCCTGCAAGGCGGAAATCACGCCGACGATGTCACCGGGATGATCTGGCTGTTCCGCAACTTCCGCGATGTCAGCTACCTCGATGTGGCCATCCAGCGCTGGGCGGCGGCAGACGTCATGATCCTGGCGCTCGACGAGCTCGGCAACGCCATCCACCGCAAGATCGAGGAAGGACCGGCATCGGCGGCGCAGATCGGCGCCTGGAAGGCAGAGATCCACCGGCTCAACGATGAGATCGGCCCCCTTTCCAAGGCATTCTCCGACAGCCTGGGTGAAGGTTCGCGTTTCATCAAGCTGGCATTGACGCTGGCCAACCTGGCCACGGCGGCCTTGCTGATCCTGCTTGCCGTGTGGCGCACGCGCAAGCTGCTGGCGCAGCGTCAGGCCTTTCAGAACGCGCTCAACGCCGAACGCGAACGGGCCCAAATCACGCTCGCCTCGATCGGCCAGGCCGTCATCAGCACGACTGCCGACGGGCGGCTGGACTATATGAACGCCGTTGCCGAGCGTCTGTTGGCGCGCCAGTTCGATGCGGAAAAGGGCAAGCCGATCGCATCGCTGTTCAGGCTCATCGACAAGGAAACGGGCGTCGAGGAGACACGGTGGATGGAGCGCCTGCTGGCCGGCGAGCCGCAGCCCGCCAACGCCCGACCATGGCTGCTCAAGCGCGCTGACGGCTCGGTCGTTCCCGTCGCCTTGACCGGCGCGCCGCTGTCGGTCGCGGGCAGGCTGGTCGGCGCCGTGCTCGCGGTCCACGACATGACGCGCGAACAGGACTATATCGAGCGGCTCTCATGGCAGGCATCGCACGACGCGCTGACTGGGCTTGCCAACCGCCGCGACTTCGAGAACCGCCTGCAAAGAACGGCGGCGGACTTGCACAGCCGGCCAGGCCAGCACGCGCTGATGTATCTCGATCTCGATCAGTTCAAGCTCGTCAACGATACATGCGGCCACGCCGCCGGCGACCAGTTGCTGCGCCAGGTTTCGGTCCTGCTCGGCAATGAGCTGCGCGCGGGCGACATCCTGGCCAGGCTCGGCGGCGACGAGTTCGGCGTGCTGCTCTTCGACTGCAGCGCGGATGTCGCCGCCGATATCGCCGAACGGCTGCGGGCGACCGTGCAGGATCTGCATTTCTCCTGGAATGGGCGGCCCTTCGTCATCACTGTCAGCATCGGCGTGGTGCAGATCACCGATGCCGAAGTCACGCTCGAGGAGACCCTGCAGGCCGCCGACGTCGCCTGTTACATGGCCAAAGAGAAGGGCCGCAACCGGGTTCAGCTGCACAGCGACAGCGACACCGCCCTGCGCGAACGCTTCACCGAGATGGCCTGGGTCCAGCGCCTGCACGCTGCCCTGGAGGAAAATCGCTTCAGGCTCCATTGCCAGGAGATCTGGCCGCTCAATGATGCCGTGGCCGAAGCCGGCGCACATATCGAAATCCTGCTGCGGCTGACGGATGAGGACGGCTCCATCGTCTCGCCGGCCAGCTTCATCCCGGCGGCCGAGCGCTATGGGCTGATGCCGGCGATCGACCGCTGGGTCGTGCGCGGCGCATTCGCCGTTCTGGCCGCGCGCCTTGCCAACCCAACGGCCGCTCCGATCGCCACCTGTGCCATCAATCTCTCGGGGGCGAGCTTCGGCGACGAGACGTTCCTCGACTTCCTGCGCGAACAGTTCGGCGTCTTCGGCATTCCGCCGAACATGGTCTGCCTGGAGATCACCGAGACCAGCGCCATTGCCGATCTCGCCAACGCGATGCGCTTCATTGCCCAGTTGCGCGAGTTGGGATGCCGCTTCGCCCTCGACGACTTCGGCTCCGGCATGTCGTCCTTCGCCTATCTGAAACACCTGCCTGTCGACTATCTGAAAATCGACGGCAGCTTCGTCAAGGACATGCTGGAGGACCGCATCGACCGGGCCATGGTCGAGATGATCCATCATATCGGCAAGGTGATGGGCAAGCGCACGATTGCCGAGTTCGTTGAAAGCGAGAGCATCATCGAGGCCCTGAAGTCGATCGGCGTCGACTATGGCCAGGGCTATGCGATCGCCCGGCCGCAACCCTTCAACGCAACGACGAAGCTGCTGAGTCCGGGCTCGCGCGCTGCCCCCGACGACGGTCCGGACAGCGCTCTCGCGCGCAAGCTGCGCATGGCCGGCTGAGGATGGCTGGGCTGGCTCAGGGATGCCGTTCCAGCAGGATCGTCGCGTTGTCGTGATAGGTGGTACGCAGGATTTCCGTGTAGCCGCATTTGGCCGCGACATTGAGCGAGGCGGTGTTTTCCGGATCGATGATGCAGACTGTTCTGGCCGGCGAGAACGTCACGTCGCCCCAGGCGAGAGCCCGCTGTACCACTTCGCTGGCCAGTCCCCGGCCCTGCGCTTCCGGAGCCAGCGCCCAGCCAGCTTCCGGCACGCCCTCGATCGAGGGCTCGATGGCGCGCTTCAGATCGTGAAAGCCGGCCTCGCCGATGAAGCGGCCGGTCGCCTTCTCCTCGATCGCCCAGAAACCGTAGCCGAGCAGCGACCACAGGCCGGCATGACGCAGGAAGCGCATCCAGCTTTCCTCGCGCGTCCGCGGCTTGCCGCCGATGAAGCGGGGGACGGCG
>NZ_RZOF01000273.1:0-8554 GCF_003998955.1 Mesorhizobium sp. M4B.F.Ca.ET.017.02.2.1
GGTTCCAGCAGGGTGGGCGGACGCCGGCGCTGGCGCCGGGTGAACGTTTCGAGGCGATCACCTGGCCCGGCGCCGACGCGCTGCGTGACGTGCCGATCATCGGGCCGATCTACTCGGAACTGATCTCCGGTCACTCGATACTGGTCTATTTCGCCTTTCTGATGGTGCCGTTCGCCTGGTGGGTGCTCTACCGCACCCGCTTCGGCCTCAGGCTGCGCGCCGTCGGCGAGAACCCGGCCGCCGTCGACACCGCCGGCATCTCGGTCGCCTGGCTGCGCTACCGGGCGCTGATCTGCACCGGCATCCTCACCGGGGTTGCCGGCGCCTATCTGTCGATGGTGCAGAATGGCGGCTTCGTGAAGGACATGACCGCCGGCAAGGGCTACATCGCCTTGGCGGCGCTGATCTTCGCCAAATGGAAGCCGGTCAACGCCATGTTTGCCTGCCTGTTGTTCGGCTTCCTCGACGCGCTGTCGATCCGCCTGCAAGGCACGCCGCTGCCGGTCATCGGCAAGGTGCCGGTGCAATTCATGCAGGCGCTGCCCTATGTGCTCACCGTGATCCTGCTCGCCGGCTTCATCGGCAAGGCGATCCCGCCGCGCGCCGGCGGCGTGCCCTATGTCAAGGAACGCTGAGGCAAACGCGGAAGCGAACTGGCTTTTGGACAAGATCGTGGGAGAGAAGAACTGAATGTCGCATGATCTGTTCGAGGCGGCCAAGGCTGCGATGGCCAAGGCCTATGCGCCCTATTCGAAATTTCCGGTGGGCGCCGCATTGCGCACCGAGGACGGGCGTATCTTTGCCGGCGCCAACATCGAGGTGGCCTCCTATCCCGAGGGCTGGTGCGCCGAAACAACGGCGCTCGGCCACTACATCATGGGCGGCGGCGGCAGGATCACCGAGATCGCAGTCCTTGCCGAGCGGATGGCCAAATGCTCGCCCTGCGGCGGCTGCCGGCAGCGGCTGGCGGAGTTCTGCCGGCCGGAGACGAAACTCTATCTTTGCGACAATGGCGGCGTGGTCGAGACGGTGACCATGGGCGACATGCTGCCTTACGGCTTCAGGGGCGACATACTGAAATGATGGAAAAGGCGCTCGATCATCTCGTCGAACGGCTGGACGGGCTGGCGCCCACGGTCGCGCTGGTGCTGGGTTCGGGCCTTGGCGGCCTCGTCGACAAGGTCGAGGACGCCAGGCGCATTTCCTATGCCGAACTGCCGGGCTTCCCGAGAAGCGGCGTCAGCGGCCATGCGGGTGAGGTGGTGGCGGGGCATTTCGCCGGCACGCCGGTGCTGATGCTGTCCGGCCGCGCGCATTATTACGAGCACGGCGTTGCCGCGGCAATGCGCCCGGCGCTGGAGGTGCTGGCCGGCATCGGCATCTCGCAGCTCATCCTGACCAATGCCGCCGGCTCGGTCGATCCGGAGATGGGGCCGGCTTCGGTGATGCTGATCACCGACCACATCAATTTCTCGGGCTCCAATCCGCTGATCGGAGAGCCAAGCGACCGCCGTTTCGTCGGCCTCACCGAGGCTTATGATGCGGGCCTGCGCAAGGCGATCGAGAAGGCGGCAAAGGCGACCGGCACCAAGCTGCATCAGGGCGTCTATATGTGGTTCTCCGGCCCTTGCTTCGAGACGCCGGCCGAGATCCGCATGGCGCGCATCATGGGCGCCAATGCGGTCGGCATGTCGACGGTGCCGGAGGTCATCCTCGCCCGCTTCCTGGGCTTGCGCGTCGCCGCCTGCTCGGTCGTCACCAACCTCGCCGCCGGCATGACCGGAGCGGAGCTCTCGCATCAGGAGACCAAGGACATGGCGCCCATCGGCGGGGCGCGGCTGGCGACGATCCTCGAACGCGTATTCCGCGACGGGCTGCCGGAGAGCTGATGCTTCCGCAGGAAATCATCCGCCGCAAGCGTGACGGCCACCGGCTTTCGGCACCTGAGATCGCGGCCTTCATCGAAGGGCTGACCGCTGGCACCGTCACGGAAGGCCAGGTCGGCGCCTTCGCCATGGCGGTGTTCTTCAACGGCATGAGCCGCGAGGAAGCGGTGGCGCTGACCGTCGCCATGCGCGATTCCGGCGACGTGCTCGACTGGTCCGACCTGCCCGGCCCGGTCACCGACAAGCATTCGACGGGCGGCGTCGGCGACAATGTCTCGCTGATGCTGGCGCCGATCGTCTCCGCCTGCGGCGCCTATGTGCCGATGATCTCCGGCCGCGGCCTCGGCCATACCGGCGGCACGCTGGACAAGATGGACGCCATCCCCGGCTACATCAGCCAGCCGGACGTGGCGCGCCTGCGCAAGACGGTGCTCGAGACCGGCTGCGCCATTATCGGCCAGACCGCCGACCTGGCGCCCGCCGACCGCCGCTTCTACGCCATCCGCGACGTCACCGGCACGGTGGAATCGGTGCCGCTGATCACCGCCTCGATCCTGTCGAAGAAGCTCGCCGCCGGACTTGGCTCGCTGGTGCTCGACGTCAAGGTCGGCAACGGCGCCTTCATGGAGAAGTCGCGCGATGCGACGGCGCTTGCCAGCAGCCTGGTCGAGGTCGCCAACGGCGCCGGGCTGAAGACCTCGGCGCTGGTCACAGGCATGAACGAGCCGCTGGCATCGGCCGCCGGCAACGCAGTCGAGGTGCGCAACGCGGTCGATTTCCTCACCGGTCGTTTCCGCGACAAGCGGCTGGAGGATGTGACGCTGGCGCTCGCCGCCGAGATGCTGCAGTCGGCCGGGCTGGCCGCGTCCAACCAGGACGGTATAAGGCGCGCCACCGAGACGCTTGCCGGCGGCCGCGCGGCTGCCGTCTTCCAGCGCATGGTGGCAGCGCTCGGCGGCCCCGCCGATTTCATCGACAGGCCGGAAAAATATCTGCCGAAAGCGCCGGTGGAACTCGCCGTGAAGGCGTCTGGAAACGGATTCGTCAGCGGCATCGCGACGCGCGAGATCGGGCTTGCGGTGGTCGGCCTCGGCGGCGGACGGACGCGGCCGGACGACAGGATCGACTACGCGGTCGGCATCACCAGGCTGTCGCCGGTCGGCGCGGAAGTGCGGGCGGGCGAGCCGCTGGCGCTGGTCCATGCGCGCACCGACGCGGATGCCGAGGCGGCGGCTGCGGCCGTGCTTGCGGCCTACACGATCGGAACGTCGAAGCCGGCGGCGGAAAAGACCGTCATCCGGCGCGTGCTGCCGCGCTGACCGTCCGGTCCCGCAGCCCTACTGGACCAGCAGCAGCGCCCCGTTCTCGACCTGGTATTTCTGCAGCCGCTGCAGGAAGCTCATGCCGATCAGGTTGGTCTGCAGCGCCCGGTCGTCGAGCACCACCGCCTGAATATTGTCGACCGAGATCTTGCCGATCTGCAAGCGGTCGACCGTCACCACGGCGGCCTTGATCGAGCCATTGGCAGTGTTGACCTCGTGGATGAAATCCGACGGGCTGAGCGAGATGCCGACGCGGCGCGCCGTGGACGTGTTGATGGCGACCAGCGTCGCGCCGGTGTCGATCATGCCGTCGACCTGGCGGCCGTTGACCTTGAACGCGGAGCTGAAGTGTCCGCGCGCGTCGGCGTTGACCACCACCTTGCGGCCGAGCGGCAGCGGCGCGGCGGGCTTGTCCGGAACCGCGGCCAGGTTCAAGGCGGGCTGCGGCTCGGTCGCCGGCCTGGAGGCTGCCGTCGGTTTGAACAGCCCATCGAGCATCTGCGGGTTCGACTGATAGACGATCGGGATCGATGCCGATGTTCCGGCAAAGACGCCAAGGAAGAGAAGCTTGCGCAGCATGGGACCGGCCTGTGTGAAGGCCGATCCTTAACCCCGACATGGTGTTTTCGACTTTAACGTCGGCCGAAACCGCGGCTTTGCGTAAACGAGGGGTAAACGGCGGGCCTATTTGGTGCCGTACATGCGGTCGCCGGCGTCACCAAGGCCAGGCATGATATAGCCCTTGTCGTTCAACTGGCGGTCGATCGAGGCGGTGAAGACGGGCACGTCGGGATGCGCCTTGGTGAAGCGCTCGATGCCCTCGGGCGCCGCCAACAGGCACAAGAAGCGGATGTTGGTGGCGCCGCGTCCCTTCAGCTTGTCGATCGCCGCGATCGCCGAATTGGCGGTGGCGAGCATCGGATCGACGACGATCACCAGCCGGTCGGCGAGGTCGCTCGGCGCCTTGAAGAAATATTCGACCGCCTCCAGCGTGTCATGGTCGCGGTAGAGCCCGATATGGGCGACGCGCGCCGCCGGCACCAGATCTAGCAGGCCTTCGAGCAGCCCGTTGCCGGCGCGCAGCACCGAGGCGAAGACCAGCTTCTTGCCCTCGAGCGTCGGCGCCTCCATCGTTTCGATGGGCGTCTCGATCTCGGTCGTCGTCAGCTCGAGATTGCGTGTGACCTCGTAGCCCAGAAGCAGCGAGATCTCGCGCAGCAGCCTGCGGAAGCCGGCGGTCGACGTCTCCTTCTTGCGCATGATGGTCAGCTTGTGCTGGACAAGCGGGTGGTCGACGACGGTGACGCCCTGCATGGTGCTCTCCTGGAATTCCGGCAATCCGAAAGACCCTAGCGACAATGCGGCGGCCAAGGAACCGCTTGGCCGTCACCGATCACAGTTTTTGCCGGAAATCTGCCTGTAAAGCAGTCAGCGCCCGGCGCCGTTCAGCCGGGCGAGAAGCTCTGCTTTCGTCTTGCGGTCGACGAAGGCCGCCTCGATCGCCGTCCTGGTGATGGCGACAAGCGCCTTGTCCTTAATCCCGAAATGCTCGGTGGCGATGTCGTATTCGCGCTTCAGCGAGGTCCAGAAATAGGGCGGATCGTCGGAGTTGAGCGTCACCTTGCAACCCGCCGCCAACAGCGCCGGGAACGGATGGTCGGCGAAACTGTCGAACACCTTGAGCGCGATGTTGGAGCCCGGGCAGCATTCGAGCACCACGCCTTCGTCGGCGATGCGCCGGACGAGGTCGGGATTCTCGATGGCGCGCACGCCATGGCCGATGCGGGACGGCCGGATGTGGTCGAGCGCGGCCTTGACACTCTCCCAGCCCATCAGTTCGCCGGCGTGGATGGTGATGCCGAGACCGGCCTCGCGGGCGATCTCGAAGGCGCGGACATAGTCCTCGAAATCGCCGATACGCTCGTCGCCGGCGACGCCGAAGCCGGTCACCAGCGGGTGGCCGCAGCGGGCGGCGAAGCGCGCCGCCTGCTCGATCGACTCGACGCCGACATGGCGCACGCCGGTGACGATCATGCGGCCCTCGATCCCGGTCTTGGCCTTGGCGCGCGCCATGCCTTCGCCGAGCGCGTCGGTATAGGCCTTGGGCGACAGGCCGGCCTTTTTCGCGTGGTCGGGCGAGGTGAAGACCTCGGAATAGATGGCGCCGTCGCGGGCGAGGCTGGTGAGATAGTGGTCTGCCAGCCGCGCATAGTCCTCCTCGGTGCGGAACAGGTCGGAGGCGAAATCGTAAGCCGCGAGGAAGGAGGTGAAATCATGCCAGACGAAGGCGCCGTCCTTGATGTAGGGCGACGTGTCCTTGCCGTATTTGCGCGCCTGGCTGATGACGAGCTCGGGCGCCGCTGCCCCTTCGATGTGGCAGTGCAGTTCCGCTTTCAGAGGCATACAGTCATCCCGTCAAGTTCGGTCCAGGTCGATAAGCCCACCACCTGGAAGCGCGGCCGAACACCGCGCCTTAAACAATAGCGCCCGCACCAGTGATCGGCTATGGTCCCGCCGGTTTTATGACGGATCAAAATAATGTCAGGTGAGAGAACCACGGCCGCGGGCGGCATGGAAACCTCCTATGGTTTCAAGCGGGTAGGGGCCGGCGACAAGCAGTCCCTGGTCAACGACGTTTTCCACAAGGTCGCCAATCGCTATGACCTGATGAACGACCTGATGTCGGGCGGGCTGCACCGGTTGTGGAAGGACGCCATGGTGACATGGCTCAACCCGCCGAAACGGCCGGGCTGGAAAGTGCTCGATGTCGCCGGCGGCACCGGCGACATCGCCTTCCGCATCATCGAGGCGGGCGATCGCCAGGCGCACGCCACGGTGCTCGACATCAACGGCTCGATGCTCGACGTCGGCCGTGACCGCGCCGAGAAGAAAGGCCTCAGCGAAAACGCCGATTTCGTCGAGGCCAATGCCGAGGAGTTGCCCTTCGCCGACAACTCGTTCGACGCCTATACGATTGCCTTCGGCATCCGCAACGTGCCGCGCATCGACGTGGCGCTCTCCGAGGCCTTCCGCGTGCTGAAGCGAGGCGGGCGTTTGCTGTGTCTCGAATTTTCCGAGGTCGAGATGCCGTTGCTCGACAAGGCCTACGAAGCCTGGTCGTTCAACGCCATCCCGAAGATCGGCCAAGCGGTCACCGGCGACGGCGAACCCTATTCCTACCTGGTCGAATCGATCCGCAAGTTTCCCAACCAGGCGAATTTCGCTTCCATGATCACCCGGGCGGGCTTCGACCGCGTTTCCTTCCGCAACTATTCCGGCGGCATCGCCGCACTGCATTCGGGCTGGAAGCTTTGAGGCAGGAAACCTTGAGGCAGGCCAGACGATGAGCAGCGTCCGATGAGCAGCGTCGGCGCCGCCTTTCGGCTCGCAAGGGCCGGCTGGGTGCTGGTCCGCGAGGGCGTAGTCTCGGCGCTGCCGGGCGAGGAGCTTTCCGGCCTGCCGAAATTCGGCTGGCGCATGGCGCGGCTGTTCACCCGCCGCAGCGCGCTTGCCTACAAGCGCGGGGACCGGCTGGCCAAGGCGGTGGTGCGGCTGGGGCCATCCTACGTCAAGCTCGGCCAGTTCCTGGCGACACGGCCAGACGTCGTCGGCAACGACATGGCGCTCGACCTCGCGCTTCTCCAGGACAAGATGCATACGTTCCCGCAGGCCGAGGCGATCGCCGCCATCGAGGCCTCGCTCGGGCGCAAGATCGGCGATCTCTACGCCAGCTTCGACGGCGCCGTCGCCGCCGCCTCGATCGCCCAGGTGCACAACGCCGAGACGGTGAAGGAAGGGGTTGCTACCCGGGTGGCGGTGAAGGTCATCCGGCCGGGCGTGCGGCGGCGCTTCTTTCACGATCTCGAAAGCTATTTCCTCGCCGCCCGCCTGCAGGAAAAATACATCCCCTCGTCGCGCCGCCTGCGGCCGATCGAGGTAACCGAGACGCTGGCGCAGACCACCAAGATCGAGATGGATCTCAGGCTCGAGGCGGCGGCGCTGTCCGAGCTCGGCGAGAACACCAAGGACGATCCGGGCTTCCGCGTGCCCTCGGTCGACTGGGAGCGGACCGGCCGCGACGTCTTGACCATGGAGTGGGTCGACGGCGTCAAGATGAACGACATTGCCGGCCTCGTGGAGGCAGGTCACGATCTCAAGGCGATCGCCACCAACCTCATCCAGTCGTTCCTGCGCCATACTTTGCGCGACGGCTTCTTCCATGCCGACATGCATCCGGGCAATCTGTTCGTCGAGGCCGACGGCACCATCGTCGCCGTCGATCTCGGCATTGCCGGCCGGCTCGGCAAGAAGGAGCGCCGCTTCCTCGCCGAGATACTCTACGGCTTCATCGTGCGCGACTACCAGCGCGTCGCCGAGGTGCATTTCGAGGCCGGTTATGTGCCGCGCCAGCACAATGTCTCGGCCTTCGCGCAAGCGATCCGCGCCATCGGCGAGCCGATCCACGGCCAGCCGGCGGAAACCATCTCGATGGCCAAGCTGTTGACGCTGCTGTTCGAGGTCACCGAACTGTTCGACATGGCGACCCGGCCCGAGCTGATCCTGCTGCAGAAGACCATGGTGGTGGTCGAGGGCGTCGCCCGCACGCTCGATCCGGCCTTCAACATGTGGAAGACATCCGAGCCGGTGGTCGGCGACTGGATCGCCGGCAATCTCGGCCCGCGCGGCCTTCTTGTCGATGCGCGCGACGGCACCAGGGCGCTGCTGGCGCTGGCCCGTCAGGCTCCAGATATCGCCGCCCGCACCGAGCGGCTGTCGCGCGAGATCGACCTGATGGCCGAGCACGGGCTGCGCTTCGATGAGGCGACGGCACGCGCCATCGGCAAGGCCGAGGCACGCCATACCCGCTCAGGTCGCGTGGCGTTGTGGGTGATCGCGCTGACGCTGCTTTATATCGTGTGGAAGCTCGCCTAGCGGTCCTGGTTGCTCTCACTTGATTGCATTGCTATCATTGCAACCAAAGATGCCAAGCAGAGTGCAATCACATGGCCAGCATCACCATTCGCAATCTTGACGACGAAATCAAGGACCTCCTGCGCCGGCTGGCGGCCGAAAACGACCGCTCGATGGAGGAGCAGGCGCGGGTGATGCTTCGGGCCTCGGTCGAAGGTCAAGTCGGACCCGCCGGCCGCCTCGACCAGATCGAGAAGACGCTGCACGAACTGGCAGGCTCGCGCCAGCAGGCGACGCCCATTGTCGCCGCATCAGGCAAGGCTGCCCTGCGAGGCAGCCTCTCCGGCAAGCGCATCCTGCTCATCATCGGCGGCGGCATTGCCGCCTACAAGGCGCTCGACCTGATCCGCCGCCTGCGCGAGCGCGGTGCGGCGG
>NZ_RZOF01000274.1:0-8534 GCF_003998955.1 Mesorhizobium sp. M4B.F.Ca.ET.017.02.2.1
GCTTGTGCCGGTGCCGCGCTCGTTTTCGCTGTCGCGGCGCGAGGCCGACATCGCCATTACCGTGGAACGCCCGACCGAAGGCCGGCTGGTGGCGGGAAAGCTGGTCGACTACACGCTCGGCCTGTTCGCCTCGCGCGCCTATGCCGAAGCCAATGGTCTGCCGGCGACAGCGGCCGAGCTCGGCCGGCACACGCTGATTGGCTACGTGCCCGACCTCATCGTCAGCCCTTCGCTCGACTATGCCGCCGAGTTCAGCGCCGACTGGAGTTCGAGCTTCGCCATCTCCTCGGCGCTCGGCCAGGCCGAAGCGGTGCGCTCCGGCGCCGGCATCGGCATCCTGCACACTTTCGTCGCCCGCTCGATGCCGGAGCTGGTGCCGGTCGATATCGTGGCGCCGATCCGCCGCGCCTACTGGCTGGTCTATCACGAATCGGTGAGGCCGCTGCGTCGCGTCCAGCTCGTCGCCAATTTCATCAACAGGGCGGTGGAGCGGGAGCGCGGCCTGTTTAGCTGATTTCACAAGCCTGCAACGCAGTTCGTGTTTCAAGGCGTGTCGAGAATGAACGAATTCACCACTCGTTCAGCCTTGTCCGCCAGCGGCGCCCACATCCGCGCCACCTGCTCGGCGCTCTCGCCCATCACGCCGCAGTTCACATAACCGTAGCGCGCGCCCCGGACGGAGAACGCGAACCTGGAATGGCCATAAAAGGTGGCATTCCCGCTGAGAACCGTGAAGTCCACGTCGGCCAGGCGGACGGGGTAGCCGTCGGGAAACCTTGCAAGGCTATCATTGCTGAAATCGGCTGTGCTGAATGAGGTGCCTATTGTCTTTTCCCAATTATTCATCGACCAGCCCTCCATGAATTTGCCCGTATCGGACGGCGAGCCCGGTGCCGATTGATCGTAAAATGAAGCCGATACCATGCAGATGAGATCGGCAAATTTCACGCTCAGCCGTATCTCTTCTTCGGAGAGCGGCTCGTTGATCCATTCCTCTGGAAAGGTCAGAGAAAACCCGTTCTGCTGGTCGTGGACGGTCTTGTCCGCGGCGCTGACCACGGAGGCGTAGAACAGAAATCCAACACTGGTAGTCAGAAAGCAGAAACGCATCACGATGCTCGCGAAATGCCAAGACGGGAGCTATGCCCGGGTGGATGGGACAAGGCGGCATATCACAATCGGGCGATACACGCGGCCTTTTACTTGCCACAAAACCGGCCAGTGTGGCATCAGGCACGCGGCCGTCGGCGCGGGAACGATAGCCCGCGTGGGAAAGTCATTCAGAAAGCTGGCGCGGATAAAATGCGAGCCGTTCTTGCCATCCTGCCGCTGGCCTTCCTCTCGGCTTGCGCCAACCCGTGGACGAAAGTGCCGGAGGCTGAACTTCCGAAGCCGATCCGCACTGCGATGGCGCGCCCCTCGGCTTTCGTCTTCGGCAATTATTGCGGGCCGGGGACCCGCTCCGGCGATCTGTCGCTGCGGCCGGTCGGCCGCCTCGACGCCGCTTGCCAGGTCCACGACGCCTGCTACATCGCCCGCCGCAACCATTGCGACTGCGACGGTGCGCTTGTCGCCTCGGCGAAAGTGATCCGCGACGACAAGACCGCCCCGAGGACGATGCGCAACGAGGCCGAGCTTTTGATCGCCACTTTCGCCGTCCCGGTCTGCAAGGTCTTTCCGCAAGGCTTCATGCCGCCGCGCGACCCCGCTCAGCTCAAGGCGATGAACGGGGCGACCGGGTGAACGTAAGGTCCGCGGCAACAAAAGCGCTGTTCGGATTGGCGCTCGCGGCGATGGCCGGCTGCGCCGGCATGCCCGGCCGCTCCGCCTGCGCCTTCTTTCCAGGCGACGATGCCTGCGACCGGCCGCCGATCTCGGCCGACAGCACCGGCGCCGCGATCGCCACCGCGCATTACTTCAAGGCCGGCGACAGCGCCTACGAGAAACGCTTCCAGGCGCTGCTGGCCCAAAGCCGGCTCGACGCGCTCGACCGCACGAACGGCACCGGCCGTTTCGGGCATGACTGGCGCGACATTCACAACAGCCGTTTCCAGGCGACCTACCGGGCGCTGCAACAGCTGGCAAAGCCGCTCGACACGACCGCGGTGACGCCGGCGCGCGGCAAACCCGGCGAGGATCATTTCACCGGGCGCTGGCGCATGTCGCGGCAGACACTCTATCTCGATGCCGCCGCCCGACCCTTTGCGCCCAAGACATTCAGCTTTTCCGGACTGGAGGCGCGCTCGGTCGAGATTGTGCTCAGCCAGGCCGGCCAGAAGCCCCTCGACATCGGCGGCACCTGCGATGGGCCGTTGGCGATCCGCGCGTCGGGACGATCGAGCACAATCGCCGCGGGCTCGGCATTCCATCTCACCCTGCCGGCGGGCGAGGCATCCGCGAGCCTCTATCCCGGCGAGGCGCTCAGCCGCTGCGACCTCAGCGTCAGCTCCGGCCTGGCGCCGGCCGGCGCGCCGCTGACCATTTTCCGCGAGGAGGTTGCCGACCCTTGGGTCGCCGGCCTCGACAGCCGCTACGACCGCTGCCCGGTGCCCGATCCCGATGGGCTCAAGGAGCTCGACCGCGTTTTCTACGCCGGCCGCTGGCTGTCGCAGACTTGCGCGCTGCCACTTGGCAAACCGCTGCTGCTGCGCAAGTCGCGCGACGGCTTCAACGCCAAGGTCGAGGCGCTGCTGGGAGAGCGGCTTCCCGACAGCGCGTTCGACAAGGCCGATCCCGAGCTGCCGCTCGATTTCTCGCACGCGCCGAAACTCAGGCTGATCTATCTATCGTCGCTGGAGTTCAAGGCGGACTTTTCCGGCCGCATCATCGAGCGGCTGATCCGCCATCATGCCGCCTCGGGCACCAAGGTGCGCATCCTGGTGACCGACGTGCTGGAGCGCGAGAAGGACGACGCCATGCTGCACCGACTGGCGGCCGAATTCCCCAATATCCAGCTTCAGGAATACCGCTGGCGGGCCGACCACGGCGCGCCGATCGACGAGCAGATCTCACAGCTGCACAAGACCCACCACGTCAAGATGCTGGCGACGCTGGCCGAGGATCCCGGCCGATCGCGCGTCATCATCGGCGGCCGCAACATCCATGACGGCTTCCTGTTCCACAAGCCGGTCGACCTGTCGCGCTATCCGGACCTGCAGCAATACGGCAGGACCGACGGCTTCTCGCTGAACTACTATTCGAACTGGAGCGATTTCGACGTCGAGATCGCCGATCCGGCCACGGTCGAGACGCTGGCCGCGCATCTTTCGACCGTGTGGCTGCGCGATCCCGACACCAACATCTCGCGCCCGTTTTCGATCCCGGTCCGCGCCAGCGGCCGGCCGCCGCAAGGCGTCGCCCGGCATTTCATCTCCGTGCCCTATGAAGACGGGCACGCGCTGGAGAGCTATTTCGTCGAGCTGATCGACACCGCCGAGCACCATATCCAGATCGTCAACCCTTACCTGAACTTGACGCCAAAGCTTGCGCTGGCTTTCGACCGGGCGCTGGCCAGAGGCGTGAAGATCGACATTGTCGGCCGCATCGACCTCAAGGGCGACATCGGCGGCAAGTTCCTCACCGCGCTCAACAAGCTGTTCGTCGAGAAGTATGGCGACCGCATCGATATCCGCGAATTCAAGGCGCCCGACGTGGTCCTGCATTCCAAGATCATGATGATCGATGAGAGGCTGGTGACGATTTCGTCGGTCAACCTCAACAACCGCAGCTTCTTCCACGATTCGGAGAACGGCATGACCGTTCTCGACCCCGCCTTCTACGCCAGGATGAAACCGGTCTATGACGACTATCTTGCCCATTCAAAGCCGGTCGCCACCAACGTGACCATCCCCTGGGCCTACCGGCTGCTGTTCAGAGAGGGCTGGGTGAAGCAGGCGTTTTAAGGCAGGTCGCCCCAAAGCGCGCTGCGGTCCTGGGGACAACCTGAAGGAGCAGTTGCCCTACTTCAGGTAGCGTTCCGGCCCGAGGTCGTGGGCGTTGATCTCGGGCACCCGGCTGGAGATGATGTCTGCCAGCACCTTCGCCGAGCCGCAGGCCATGGTCCAGCCGAGCGTGCCGTGGCCGGTGTTGAGATAGAGGTTGGACAGCTCGCTGCGGCCGACCAGCGGCGGCCCGTCCGGCGTCATCGGCCGCAAGCCGCACCAGAAGGTTGCGGCCTTGAGATCGCCGCCGCCCGGGAAGAGATCGCCGACCGAATGCTCCAACGTGCGCCGGCGCGATTCGTGCAGCCTCATGTCCAAGCCTGAAATCTCCGCCGTGCCGCCGACGCGGATGCGGTCGCCGAGCCTGGTGATCGCCACCTTGTAGGTCTCGTCCATGACGGTCGAAACCGGCGCCGCCTCGGCATCCTTGATCGGCACAGTGATCGAATAGCCCTTGACCGGGTAGACCGGGATCGGCCGTTTCAGCCAGCGCATCGCCTGCGCCGAGTAGCTGCCCATCGCCATCACATAGGCATCCGCCGCCCTCCAGCCCGTGCTGGTATGCATGTTGTGGACGCGGTTGCGGCTGCGGATGATGCGCCTGATCAGGGTGTCGTATTCGAAGGTCACGCCGCGCGCCACGCAGAGCTCGGCCAGGCGGTCGGTGAACATCTTGCAGTCGCCGGTTTCGTCACCCGGCAGCCTGAGGCCGCCGACGAACTTGCCGCGCACGTTGGCCAGCGCCGGCTCGGCCGCGATGCAGCCTTCGGGATCGAGGACTTCATAGGGGACGCCGTATTTCTTCAGCACCTCGACATCGCCACCGGTGCCGTCGAGCTGCTTTTGCGTCCGGAAAAGCTGCAGCGTGCCCTTGGAACGCTCGTCATAGGCGATGCCGGTGGCCTGGCGCAGCGCCTTCAGCGTGTCGCGGCTGTATTCGGCAAGCGGCACCATGCGCGACTTGTTGAGCGCGTAGCGCTCGGCCGTGCAGTTGCGCAGCATCTTCAGCAGCCACGTCCACATATGCGGGTCGAAGGCCGGCCGCACCACCAGCGGACCATGCTTCATCAGCAGCCATTTGATCGCCTTCAGCGGAATGCCGGGGCCGGCCCAGGGCGAGGCATAGCCCGGCGAGACCTCGCCGGCATTGGCGAAGCTGGTTTCCAGCGCCGGACCTTTCTGGCGGTCGAACACCGTCACTTCGTGGCCGGCCTCGGCGAGGAAGTAGGCGGTGGTGACCCCGATCACGCCGCCGCCCAGCACGAAGATCTTCATCGCTTGCTCCCTCAAAGGCCGATCATGCCGCCGAAGGGCCCGGATCGTCTTCCTCTGTCTGCCGGATTTTGCCCGTCTCGCCAAGGGGCCTGCTGGTCGCTGAGGCGCTGTGGACAAGG
This sequence comes from Mesorhizobium sp. M4B.F.Ca.ET.017.02.2.1, assembly GCF_003998955.1. NCBI lineage: Bacteria > Pseudomonadati > Pseudomonadota > Alphaproteobacteria > Hyphomicrobiales > Phyllobacteriaceae > Mesorhizobium > Mesorhizobium sp. M4B.F.Ca.ET.017.02.2.1. The sequence continues at coordinate 5,336 of NZ_RZOF01000274.1, forward strand.
GTCAGGCCCTGCGACAGACGTCCGCCGACGTTCCGAGCTGCTCGTCGCGCAGCCTCAGGCTGGTAAGGTACATCTTCGACCACAATCCGCTCGTTCCTGCCGTCGGGCCGTTCGACCAGTAGGCTCTGGCCTTTCCTCATGCCGAGTAGGCTGAGGCCCCGCCACGTGCTGACGGACAGGCCGGCCCCTATGGAAGCGAATGTTTCGCTCTGCACCAGCGTTCGCGTCTCCGCCGGGCCGCCATCTATGCAAAAAGTCACGCGGCTGGCCAACGTCGCCAAGTCGGGCCCGACCAGGTCGACCGGAACAATGCTGCTCTGCGAGAGCTTGCGCTCGAGCACTGGCACGATCGGATCGGCAAAGGCGCGCCTGCGCAACAGCATCACCTCAATCATCCCCAAATCCTTCGTCGTCACGCAGTAGATGGTCTTGGTCATGACGGCCTCCCGGACGGGAGTTGCTCGACAGCGTCGATTGTGCCCGACAGGACCCGGCCGTCACGGCTTTGCCAGTGCACCGACCCGCCGGCACGCGCTCCGATCAGCGCTGTTCCGAGCGGCGTCAGCACGGAAATGCGCTTCTCGGCGATGTCGGCTTCGCCGGGATAGACCAGCGTGACGCGTTGGCAACTTCCATCGCTGTTGCGCAAAGTCACTGTCGAGCCCATCCGCACTACATCTGCCGGCATGGCCGCCGCTGCCGCGACCCTGGCGCGGTCCATTTCCGCGAGCAGACCCTCGGCAATGTCGGGCGCTCGGTCGAGACAGGCTCTGGCTAGGCCGGTCAGCCTGTTGTGATCGGCGTCGCTGACGAGGAGCAGGTTTCGGTAACGTGATGGAGTTGTTGCAGGCATGGCAAACCTCATGGGCCCGGCGCACAGGACGACTGCGCTGGCGCCAAATCAGGGGCGGCGGACAAAGCCGGCAGCCGCACAAGGCCGGCCGGCTCAATGGCGATGTATGGAATTCAAATGCCCCGGTTCAGGCGGCCGCCAGCTTGGTGGCCGGGCCGGGGCTACGCTCCCGCGATGGGGCAGACCCTGAAAAAGGTTCTGGTATGGGCGAGGTTGCTCATCCCGGAACCCTTGCCGAGAAGCGCCTGCTTGTCAAGCAAGGCACTCGTTCAGCCGGTATAGCGCCGGTGAAAGCGCGGCCCGAGGCTGGTCAGGATCTCGTAGCCGATTGTGCCGGCATGGCCGGCTGCGGCGTCGACGCTTTGCGATGGTCCGAGCAGCTCGACCAGGTCGCCTGCGCCGAGCTTGCCTTGCGGCAGCGCGGAAATGTCGAGGATGATCGAATCCATCGACACCCGCCCGACAAAGGGCAGCCGCACGTTTTCAAACCAGGCGGCCGAGGCTGCGCGGCGATGCCAGCCATCGGCATAGCCGAGCGAGATCGTCGCCAGCCCGAGCGAATCCTCCGCGCGATAGGTGTGGCCGTAGCCGACGCCGGCGCCTTTCTCGACGCTTCGCGTCTGCACCACCTTGGCCTGCAGCCGCACCACCGGCAGCATCGGATTCGGCTCCGCCGGCGTCGGATTGATGCCATAGAGCGCCGCGCCGGGGCGCACGAGATCGAAATGGAAGGCCGGTCCGAGGAAGATGCCGGAGGAGTTGGCGAGCGAAGCCGGCGCCTCGGGGAGCATCTTGCGCAACCGCTCGAAGGCCAGCCACTGCCGCTCGTTGGCCGGATGCGCCGGCTCGTCGGCGCAGGCGAGATGGCTCATGACGAGGGTGACCGCAACGCCGTCGAAGGAAGTCGGCTCACGGCTCAGCGCCTCGACCTCCGCCGGCGGCATGCCGAGCCTGGACATGCCGCTGTCGACCTGGATCGCGGCCGGCAGCTTGCGGCCGGCAGCCAGGCCGGCCTCGCCCCAGGCCTTGAGCTGCGCGGTGCTGTTGATGACGGGAGCAAGTTCGGCTTCGACCGCCTCGTTTTCCGAGCCGGGCGGCAGTCCGTTCAGCACATAAATCGCCGGTCCGGGGCCGAGCGCCCGGCGCAGCGCCACGCCTTCGGCGAGCAGCGCAATGAAAAAGCTCGTGCAGCCTTCCGCCGCCAGCGCCCGCGCCACTTCGGCGGCGCCCAGCCCATAGCCGTCCGCCTTGACCACGCCGGCACATTGCGCGGCGCCGAGTCGCGCCTGCAGCCGCCGGTAGTTTTCCCTGATGGCGCCAAGATCGATGGTCAGGATCGCCCCGGCTGTGGCCTCGCTAGGCATGCAGCTACCCGCGTCAAGCGCTTGCGGCAAAGGCGCCTTGTCGCCGCTCATCGAGGCGACCGCGCCAGGGTTGCGCCTGTTGCGAAGACGCGCGATTGCCGACGCCGGCGCCGCCCCTCATCGCCCTGCCGGGCACTTCTCCCCGTATGGTGACGGGGAGAAGGGAATGGCCGCAGCCTCGGTTGTCTTCCTGCAACGTTGGCGATTAGCGAAATCGGCGCCGAGACCTTCCCTCTCCCCGTCACTATACGGGGAGAGGATGCCGGCAGGCAGGTGAGGGGCAGCGCCGGCGCTCCTCTATGATGCTCTTGCCATGCATGGTTCATGTCAGCCTCTGGTACTTGCGGCGCACCGGCATCAATATCAAGAGTGCCCGATCCCGAACAGTGCGATCGAACGCGCCTCTACGAGACCAGATGCCGGAACGCCGCAACCACCTCTTCATACACCTTGCGCTTGAACGGCACGATCAGCCCGGGCAGGTCCTGCATCGGCCGCCAGGCCCATTCGTCGAACTCGGCGGTGTGGCCGCCAGGCGGCGGGTTGATCTGGATTTCGCCGCTGTCGCCGTGGAAGCGATAGGCGAACCATTTCTGCGTCTGGCCGCGATAGCGCCCCTTGAAGGCAACGCCGACCAGGTGCGCTGGCAAATCGTAGTTGATCCATTCCGGCGCCTCGGCGAGCAGCGAGACCGAGCGCATGCCGGTTTCCTCATAGAGTTCCCGTCCCGCCGCATCGAGCGGTTCCTCGCCCTTGTCGATGCCGCCTTGCGGCATCTGCCAGAGCTGCGTCGTGCCGGCGAACTCGCTGTCCGGCTCGGCGATGCGATGGCCGACCCAGACCAGCCCGTCGCCATTGAGGATCATCAGGCCGACGCAGGGGCGATAAGGCAGGGTCTCGGGATCGATATTCTTGGCCATCGTCGGACCTTCTGCGCTGCGGCGTGACGTCTGAGTCGTGAGTAGTGAGTAGTGAGTACCTA
>NZ_RZOF01000275.1:0-8509 GCF_003998955.1 Mesorhizobium sp. M4B.F.Ca.ET.017.02.2.1
GTTCCCCGGGACATGGTCCGCAGATTGTGGCAGCGAAAAAGCACGCCCCCTTGCCCGACCAGGATCTGCGAAAACAGAGCCGGGCCGGGTGACGACGCCTTGACCGCCAGCAAAGCGACAAGCAGCACGGGCGACGTCGCCACCAACATCGAGGCTGCGATCACCAGATCGAACGCTCGCTTGTGCCCTTTCATGGGTTAGAGCCTGTTTCATCTCGGTAGAATCGGGATGGGGCTCTATCTTTTTGTTTGAGCATAGCCCTTTCCAAAAACCGGAATCCGCTTGGGGCCATGCTCTAGATCCGGCGCCAGACAAATGCCAGATAGAGGCCAAGCGTCCCCGGTAGTGTCTGTCGGTAAACGCCGCTTCTGCGCAGAAGCCGCAAGCGGCGGGAGATACCGCCGTTCCGAGCCCTTATGAACAGGCCGAGGCAGGCCGCAGCGTCCTTGGTCAGTATGTCGCGGTTGACTGCGAGACCACCGAGATTGCTGTCGGTCCAGCTGGCGAATTCACCTCTGAACAGGCGCCCGAGCCTGGAGAGCCTTGCTTTCCAGGAAACATTGGCGCCGACCAGGTTTGCCGCGTGCTGGCGGTAGCGCACCAAGGGCCGCGGGTCGTAGCGGACCATGCCCCCGGCGGCGGTGACGATCAAGTAGGCCCACCAGTCGTGACTGACGAACTCCGTCTTTGCCGATGCCTTGGCCAACAGGTGACGGGCGGCGCGGTTGATCAGCATCGTGTTGCCGCCGGCAATGCTCTGCACCAGGGCGTTGCGAAATGATGGCGGGCGCCGGAACAGCGGCGAATAGCCTGCAGCACTCCCGGTTTCTGAGATCGTCGCGGTTCTCGAGCAGAACAGAAGAGGGGTTTCCGCGTCGAGCGATCGCATCCAGCGCAGCGCGCTCTCCAGCCGGTCAGGCTCCCAGATGTCATCCTGATCGCAAAAGGCGTAGTAGTCGGCGTCGATGCGTGGATCGACGATCATTGAGCGGAAATTGGCGGCGAAGCCCTTTTGGGGCCCCTTCACCAGGGTCAGGGAGCCCTTAGTCCAGCGAGGCCGCCAAGCCTCGACGAGGGCTTGCGTGCCATCGGTGGATCCATCGTCGGAAACCCACAGGTCGACGAGCGGATGCGACTGGGCGAGCAGGGACTGCAACTGCTCCTCAATGAAGGCCGCACCGTCCTTCGCGCCCAGCAGCACGGCCACACGCTGATCTTGTCTGGTCACGGGTCTAGAATCACCTAGGGTGCACAAATGGCTATCGGATCGGTTTCAATAGCCAATCATTGCCGCGCAGGACAGGTCTAACGAGTTTGTCCAACTATTTTCGGCAGTGCTTCCAGTCGCGCGCCAGCAACGGGCTTTTCCGCCTGATACAGTTCCGCCAGCACGGCAAGGGCGGCCGCCTTGTCCTGGTCCCGAATCGCCGCCTGCAGCGACGTCAACGCGGCCTGGATTCTCGGCCATTCCACGACGTCGGTCCTCAGGCCGAAAATCTTGGCGATGTCGAGCGTGACGATCTCTTCGTTCTCGCCCTGAAGGGTCTCGTGCAGCTTCTCGCCGGGCCTGATTCCGGTGAAGCGGATCGGAATGTCAGTGTAGGGGCTCTTGCCGGCCATACGGATCATGGTTTCGGCCACCTCGAGTATCGGCACCGGCTTGCCCATGTCCAGCATATAGATGGCATAGTCGTCCTTGCCCGGACGCTGTTCGGCATCGGCGGCAGACATGATGACGAGGTCAACGGCCTCGGCAACCGTCATGAAATAGCGGGTCATGCGCCGATCCGTGATGGTGACCGGGCCGCCTGCCTCGATCTGCGCCTGGAAGATGGTGGCGACCGAGCCAGTGGAGCCAAACACATTGCCGAAGCGCACGGCAATGAACTTGGTGCCGGGGCGGCGCCCGCCTTGCCCGGCCGCCCGCATTTCGTGGAGCGAGCTGACGATCTGCTCGGCCGCCCTTTTGGTGATGCCGAGCACCGAGCTCGGATCGACCGCCTTGTCGCTCGAGATCAGCAGGAACTGCGGAACCCCGCATTTGGCCGCGACTTCAGCGCTGGCAAGCGTGCCGAAAATATTGGTCTGGATCGCCGCTTCCCAGTTCTCCTCGAGCAGCGGCACATGCTTGAGCGCCGCCGCGTGGAAGATGATGGAAGGCTTGAACTCGCTGACGACGCGGGTCATCTGCCGCCGGTCGGTGACGTCGATGATGCGGCTCGTCAGCCGGGCATGGTCCTCTTCGTCGATCAGCTGATCGAGCTGGAAGATGCCGAACTCGGAAATATCGGCGACCAGCACGGCCTCGGCGCCGAGTTCCAGCGAACGCTTGACGAGGATGCGGCCGATGGAGCCGGCGCCGCCCGTCACCAGCACCCGCTTGCCGCTGACGAAACTGCTGATGCGTCCGACGTCGGTGGCAACCGCCGAGCGACGCATGATCGTTTCCATCTCGACGGCGTCGAGCACCAGCTTGCCGCCCTGCCCGAGCTCGGAGACGCCCGAGAACCGCACGACGGATATGCCGCTGTGGCGGGCGACGCGAACCAGTTCGGCGTATTCCTCGATCTCGCTTTCGGCGCCGTTGCCGAAAATCAGCATGTCGAGATTCTGCGTGCCTTTGGCGTATTCCTCCAGGACCTCGACCAGACTGGGGCGGACGGCCACCACGGGAACACCCTGGATGCGCGTGCCCAAAGGCGCTTCGGTGCCGATCGCCATGATGCCGGCGATGGAATATTCCGCCGGGTTCGCGGTGCGCGTGAACCGGATAAGAACGTCGGCCTCGCTCAGCCTGCCGACGAACAGCGCCTGCTTGACCAGCGGATTGTTCGAGCCGCGGCTCAATATCGCCCAGCTCGCTCCGTCACGGAGGAACCGGTAGTAGAGCCGGGGAGCAGAGATGATGGTGAAGGAGACGAGGAAAAAGACAATGAACTGGCGCTCGTTGAGGCCGATCACCGGCTGGAAGGTACGAAACGTCAGCGAGGCGAGATAGAGCAGGACAGTCAAAGTCGCGCAGCTCTTCAGGATGTTGAAGAAATCGGGCGTCGAGGCAAACCGCCACACTGTGTTGTAGAGGCCGCAATATCTGAACAGCAGATGGCTAAGAACGATAATGCTCGCCCAACATACCAGACCAGTGGAAGAGAACGTCCCGAACGACAGGTTCGACCGCGTCAGCACCAAGCTGAGCGCCACAGCGATCAGGACCATGACGATGTCCTGGACCATGATGATGGCGCGCCGCATCTTCGGCCGGAGTCCGGATACGGCTTCTATATAGTATGTCATTGGGCAGTACTGAACTCCAGGCGCGAAGATATGGACACTAAAGGGCGCCAGATCGACCGTCGTCCGTCACCGGCCATCTACTTAGAGTTGTCAAATCCTCATTTCCGCCGCCCTGTATCGCATAGCGCGGAGTTGGGTGCATCGCCAGAGGTTTTTTGCCCAGGCCCAAAGTTGCGGCCAGGAGTCGCCGCTTGGGTTGTGGGGAATGTTTTGAGTTGCAGGCGTTGCTCAAAGGTGCAAGAGCAACAGCCTATGGAGGACCTATGCTAGACGAATATCGAAAGGCGGTTGCAGCACAGACGCTCTGGACGCCGACAGAACAAACGCCGCCATGGAACATCGCTTTCCAGAACCATGTGCGGGCTTTGCCACGACTGGCTAGGGTAACGTTGAATCTCAGTCTTCAATGCCGACTGCGGCTCCGAAACAGCTATGCCGCTCGCCACCTTGAAGGACACGGCATGGAGATCGGGGCGCAATATGTGCCAACGGCGGTCAATGTTGGTGCAACCGTTGAATATGTCGACGTACTTTCAAACGCAGAGCTGGTCGCCCGCTATAAGCTGCCGGCGGCAGGTCTCGTCCCGCTTGCACATGTGATCGACGGGCACGATCTCGGCGTTTATGCAGATGGCTCCCTCGATTTCCTGATCGCCAACCATGTACTCGAACATTTCGACAATCCGCTGAAGGGCGTCATCGAATGGTTCCGCACGATCAGGCCGGGTGGCCATCTCTTCATTACCCTGCCAAATTTTCGCGGTAACTGTTTCGACTATGAGCGCACGCCGGAGAGGGCCAATCACTTCCTGCTGGACTACACCTACCCGGCAGGCCGCGAGGCAGGAAACCGGCTCCACTATGAAGATATGGCGAAAAGCCTGCTACACCTGCCGCAAGACGATCCGCGCGTGCAAAGCATGGTGGATAAATGGATCGCTGACGGGGATCGCCACCACTATCACGTTTGGGATGAAACGGCTTTGCGCGATCTAATGGCCATTGCCGCCAAGGAAATGAACTGCTGCCTGGAGCTGGTCGACGGGGCGTTTCTAAGAAACGGGTTCGAACTGCTGGCCGTGATCAAAAAAGGCCACACCGGCGGTCGTACGAAGTGGCGACCTACGGCCACGGCCGCGACGATTGCACTGGCCAAGGCAGTCTATGACGATATCCGGTCTTATCAACTGAGCACGGCGTAGGCGCGGCCGACGACCAGTGGAGGAGACCCTTATCCCCGGTGGCGGCCCTTTGCCAGGATGGTTTCGTCCCGCTCAGGCTCGATGTCGTCTCGCGAGCACCGCCTGGCGAGATAGATATGATCGCAAGGCTGGTCAGGGTCTAGTCGTCGTAGCCAAGGTCCGTGGCGGTGTCAAAGGCAGCGACAAATTGAGGCAAATCGTATGTCGATTTGAAACCTATCAGGTTGCCGTTGGCGCTGTGGATTTGAATGCGCCAGCACGCCCGGCCACAGCTCGGAATCATGGATTGCTTAGCCACGGCCTAGCCATGCTCGCGGAGTTGGGAGATAAGCAGTCGATTCGCGACGAGACCAACAATGCTTCCTAGGACCATCTGGATACTGTGGCTGCAAGGCATCGAAACCGCACCAGAGATCGTCAAGGCCAGTATGACCTCTTGGCAGCGGGTCAACCCAAGCTGGACTATTCAAATCCTGACCAGAGAGAGTCTGGCGGATTTTCTGCCCGAGGTGAACGACCCTAGCTCGATCCTCTCCATGTCGCTTTCCGACGCAACTTACAGCGATATCGTTCGCATCGAATTGCTATCAAGGTACGGAGGGGTTTGGGTCGACGCCACCTGCTATTGCCTGCAACCCCTCGACGCGTGGCTTGATGGCGTAATGTCAGAGGGTTTTTTTGCCTTTGAGCGACCCGTCCCCACCCGGATGCTATCTTCTTGGTTTCTGGCGGCAAGCCAGTCGTCACACATTGTTTACGAGTGGCGAAAGCGGGTTCGCCGGCACTGGCAGAAGCGAACAGATGATCCGGACTACTTCTGGTTTCACCATTTGTTCGGCTACTCGTATCAGAACGACAGAAAGTTTCGCGAATTATGGGACCGGGTTCCAAAGATATCGGCGAGTGATCCACATATGTTTGCGCCATATGAGGCGCGATTGCTTGGCCCAATCTCGGAAGGAGATCGAGAGGTCATATCTTTTGCTAAGCTTCCGCTTCTAAAGCTCACGCACAAGGTCGATCACCGTGCGGTGCGCGAAGGAAGCGCCTACCAATTTCTTTGCAACTTTGGTGGGCGTCCATCTCGCCAAGGCATCGGGCATGCGAGCGGCCGATACACTGTGATCGCTGATCCGTTAGTCAAGGCTCCACCTGTTCTTTTGTGTTGGTATGGGTCGCTAAAAGACAACGGAACTGTCGGTGACCTATTAGCCGTGCAGAGTGTTGCAGCTCGTCTAAAGGCGTTAGGAGTGAATTTCAGACACCTAACAGCCAGTTCCGCGTTTGAAATTTCTGGCGAAAGGATAACGCCGGAGGAAGTCGTCCACAACGACTATGCTACGCTGGTTTTCGTTTGCGGTCCGGTAATCAAGCATCACCCGATTGTGGAAACGATAGTTCGTCGATTTCCGTCTGCGAGAAAGATCGGGATCAGCATAAGCTTGTTTGCGCCCGATCATATAAATTACGCTCAGCCATTCGACATTGCATTGGCGAGGGAAGGAGGACCTCAACGTTTTGAGGATGTCGCTATTCTCGCTCCTTGGCGGGTCACTGAAAAGCGCATGCGCGCGCCAAACGAACCGCTTGTTGTAGGACTGGTGCTTCGTGGGGAGCAAAGTGAATATGGGCCCAACAGTTCCCTTCACGACCGCACCAGCACCCTCACGTCACACGTACTCAATGCTCTGACCATAAAGTATCAAGTCAAGACGGTAGAGATAGAACACCACTTGACCCGTTCGGGTCGGGCCCCGTTCGAGATTGAGGGTCTATACTCATCTTGTGACTTGGTGCTTACGTCCCGTTTCCATGGCGCAATTTTGGCGATGCGCAGCGGAGTTCCTTTTATCGCAATCGACCAAATTCGCGGAGGCGGAAAACTGACAAATCTGCTTTCAACTTCCGGATGGCCGTATGTTTACCGGATTGAGCACGCAAATGGGGATGATATGGCCCGCGCCGCGCTGGAGTTAGTCGATGGCGATAAGGGCGATCTGTTGCTCGATGTCGTCGAGCACACAAAGTCAAAGGCTGCGGAAACCCTTAACGCCTTGGGGGCTCTGCTGGAGACAAGGCCACCTGTGGCGTTGCGTCCAAGTTTACGCAGCCGATTGCAACAAGGCCTGGCTCGCTTGCGACGCGGATGACAACGCCTTCAACAATCTTGTGTAGCATGCGCAAATCGTCATTCACTACGCCCCGAACACCGGCGCTCGCCAAATAAGCTCCTGGCAGCATAAGGCAGCTGAAGGTAAAATTTACTTTCAACGAAGTCCCATTACTGACAAATCGTGTTCTTTCCCTCTTTGCTTTATGCGTATCTGAACCTGCCAAGACTAAACCGGTTACATTCTTAAACAGAAACTCGAAGCCAACATCCTTGGCATCGGCAGTGAAGTCTACAGCGTATTCGAAGACATACCGTCTTCCCATCTGCAGCACATTTACCTGCTCGCCACCGAGCGTCGTGATGCGCATGTCGCGGATTCGGGCACCGCGCTCTTCAAGGTAGATCGTAGACTTCGACGTGAGGTTGGGATCGTAGTAGTCGGCATACTGCGCACTAGCGCTGATCGGTTCTGCCTCTGTCTCGGCAGCCGACACAACGACCGCATCAGCCTCGCCCCCCTCAAGGCCGGGAGGCATTGGCAAGATGCTCGCTGGAAAGTTGATAGCGAAAGCTGTCGATTTGAGATCAGCCACAGGAGGACTTCCTCCGAGGCCGTCAATCCCTGTTGCCTGGGGCGTCGACAAGGCAGCGTTAAGCTCCACGATCCCGGCCCGAATATCTTTCGCAGCTTCGGTGCTAGCGTTCACCAGCCGTTGGTACTGTCCCACAATCGTCTTCGGCCGGCCTTCCAGAATGAGTTCACCAGCATCGATCAGCATCGCCCGTGTGCACAGTTGGACGATGGTCTGAGCACCATGGCTGACGAAAAGGATGGTGCCGCCTTTGTCCTTGATGTCCTCGATGCGGGCGAAGCATTTGCGCTGGAAGGCCTCGTCGCCCACCGAAAGCGCTTCGTCCACGACAAGGATATCCGGATCGACGTTGATCGCTGTGGCGAAAGCCAGCCGAACATACATCCCCGACGAATAGGTCTTTACCGGCTGGTCTATGAAAGGACCGATATCAGCGAAACGGGCGATATCATCGAACCGCCATTCCATTTCCTTGCGCGGAACGCCGAGGATTGCGGCATTGAGGAAGACGTTTTCGCGGCCGGTGAATTCCGGATTGAACCCCGCGCCGAGTTCCAGCAACGCAGCGATGCGACCGTTGACCTCGACCGAGCCACTGGTGGGCTGCACCGTGCCACAGACGATCTGCAGCAGCGAGGACTTGCCCGAGCCATTGCGGCCGATGATGCCAACCGTTTCACCACGGCCGATCTCAAACGAAATGCCGGACAAAGCGGCGAAATCGCGAAAATAACGGCGAGGCGGCCGGCCGACCAGCCGCTCCAGCCGTGGCACCACCATCTGCTTGAAGCGATCCTCGGGCCGCTCGAACATGACGTAATGTTTCGACACGTCGCGAACGCGAATGGCGACGTCCGAGTTGCGGCCGTCGCCAGCAAATTTGTTAGAGTACATCTGCAAAGCCCCTGCGGGTCTTCTGGAAGAACTGATAGCCTAGACCCGCGACGACAGTCGCCACGAGCGAATAATAGCCCAGCGCCGTCCAATCCGGCTGCGCGCCGAAAATGACCACATTGCGGAAACCCTCGACCGGAACCGCGAGCGGATTGAGCGAAAGCCACGGCTGCAGCCAAGTCGGCAGCGCCGTCCTTTGGAAGAATACCGGCGAAAGGAACAACGTCGCCGTTACGACTGGCGCCACGATCTGATTCATATCGCGGAAATAGACGCCGATCGATGCCAATATCCATGCTATGCCGAGCACCATGACGAGCAGTGGCGCAAACACGACTGGCGCGAGAACCACCGTAGGTGGAACATGGCCGAAGACGATGTAAGCGAAGACCAGCAGCACCATTAGGCTGACC
>NZ_RZOF01000276.1:0-8503 GCF_003998955.1 Mesorhizobium sp. M4B.F.Ca.ET.017.02.2.1
ACTGCAGGGTCGCGGAATTCGGCGTTGTCGCGGCAACCAACCGCCCTTCGCCCTTCGCGAGATCGTGCGGGTTCCAAAGCCGGGCGGGCGCCTGGCGCTGGTGTTCAGATCGGACGAGGACAAAAACTGCCTTGCGTTTCCAGCCGACGTGTACCGCTTCCCGGCATTGGCAGAAGTGACGGCCACGCTCGTGGGCGCTGGCTTCACTTTGGATCCCACGGGTGAGCGCGGCGGCCGAGGGCCGATGCTGCTCCTAGCGCCAAAACTGCTGCGGCCTGGAAAGGTATATTGACAAAACTCGCGTCCACTCGCTTTCTTAAAGTGTTCTCTAATATACGGAGGCAGCGATGCCGTACACGTATCGGTGCAGGGACTATCCGGGGATGGAAGCGTGCCCGGCGAGCTTTACGGCAGAGAGCGCGTCAGAGGTAATGAAGCACGTCGAACTACACGCTGAAGTCGCCCACGATGAAGACCCGAAACAGTGGTCGCAAGGTGACCGGGAGCAAGTCCAAAACCTGATTGTCGCCAGCTAGGTTGACGGGATTTTGAGCAGAGCAAAGCCGACGGCGCGACAGGATCGCTGGCTCTATTCAAGCACACGGTTGCGGCGCTCGGTTACTGACTAGGGCGTGTATGCGGCCCGCTCGGGCAGGCCGGCCTTGCGGAGATTCTTGCGAAAATGCTCAAAGTACGCGGCATCACCATAGGGCGCGAGCTTCGGATCGGTCCATTTTTCCAGCGTGGCGCCGGCATCGAGTTCGACAGCGCGTTTCACCGATTTCTGGGCCTGCTGCTGGTTCCCGGCGGCAGCGAAGCTGGCGGCCTGATAGATGCGCATGATGGCGCTATCCAGCGAGCGCAGGCTGGCGAAGGTGGCGATGGCTTTGTCGTATTGGCGGGCGTCGAAATAGATCTGGCCCAGTTGGGAAGTGTACCATTCATAGTGAAATGGATTGAGGCGCATGGCCTTTCGCGCGTGCTCGATGCCCTCTTTCGCCCTGCCCGCATAGCTCAGGCAAAGAGCGTAGTCGGTGGTCACGTCGGCGTCGTTGGGATTGCATTCGAGGGCCTTCCGGAAGGCCTCAAGTGCCACGCCATGATTCAAAGTATACAAATGATAGTTGGCGAAAGCCCAATAGGACCAGGAATCCCCGTCGTCGCAGGCAATCGCCTTCACGGCCCATCGGCGGGCCAGTTCCATTGAAGCGTCATGGTCGTCGGCCCAGCCGCAACAGGCGTCGACCGTGTGACTCATTGCCATTTTGCTATAGGCCTTAGCAAGTCTCGGATCACATTCGATTGCCCTGGTCAGATGCTCCCTGGCAAGGCTCTCTCCTTCCTTGCTGAAACGACAGGCATCAATGGCGCGCTGGAGATGGTCCAGGGCGACGAAACTCTTGAGCCCGGCGGACTTGCTTCGGTCACGCCAGGCCTTTCCGAGCCTGCCGCCATAGCCAGACGCAAGCGTGCCGATGATCGTCCCCGTGATTTCGTCCTGGACCGAGAAGATATCCGTCAGTTGCCGGTCATAGGTCTCGGTCCAAAGCTGCCGGCTCTCGGCTCCGTCGACAAGTTGGACCGAGACGCGGATGCGGCCCCCAGCCTTCTGAACACTTCCCTCCAGAACATAGCGAACCGAAAGTTCACGCGCGGCCTCAGCCGATGTCACAGGCCGGTTCCGGTAGGCTAGGGTCGAAAACCTGTCGATGACGAACAACTCGTGAAAGCGCCCGAGGCTGGCGACGATGTTGAGCGCCAATCCTTCGCAGAAAATATCCTGTTCAGGGTCGCCGCTCATGTTGTCGAAGGGAAGAACGGCAATGGACGGTCTGAGCGGCGCCGGAGCTTCCGCGGAGGCCTCGAGGGGCCTCGGGCCACCATATTTGTAGCCGCGCCCATGCACGGTAACGATCATCTCGGCAGGCAGCAGTTTTCGCAGCGCCGAAATGTGGACCTGCAGCGTGTTCTCCTCGACCACCATGCCGGGCCAGACTGCATCGAAGAGGTCGGTCTTGGCGACCACCTCGTCAGGCCTCTCCAGCAACGTGGCGAGGATGTCGAAGGATCGCGCAGAAAGTTCCAGCGGTCCTTCCGGCCCCAGCAGCAGCCGTTCGGCTCGTTTCAAACGATAGTTGCCAAACTCCAAGTCCATTGGCCCAGAACCCGTCCGTCGCGGGCAGGATAATGCAAGACCGCCCCGAAGGCGAACTTCAGGGCTGTTCAGGACTCTTCAGCTCCCGGCCAAGGACCTGAGTGGGAAGCAGTGTCATTCTCACCGTCACAGGAGGACACCATGGCCGAGATCTCCACAACCACCCCGATCACCATCCGCCGCCTCAGCCTGCCACGGCCGGACTTTCCGAGGCTCGCAATCGGCGCGTTGCTTGCCGCCATGTCCAATTTGGTGGGCGATGCACTCAACATGGCCTACGTGGCTCCCTACAGCAGTCGCGTGGGCCGGCCGCGGGCTGTGCCGGACAATGATCTCGAAGGTCGGGATCCCAATTGGTGACGAGTCCACGCCCTAGGGGATCGAACCTTGCCTCAGATACGCTGCCAGATGGTCGCTGAGATCGCGCGCGTCATCGCCGGCACCGTCGATCAGCGCGGACTTGCGGCGGCGCAGGAACTGCATTCCCATCAGGTAGAGGCCCGGTTGGTCGGCCACCCCGCCGTCGTGACGGACGTGGCCCCAGCGGTCGAGGACAGGCAGCTCCAGCCAGGAGTAGTCCGGCCGGTAGCCGGAGGCCCAGATGATCGTCCTGATCGCGCCGCCGGCGAGATCCAGGCCGAGTGGCGGGTTGTCCTCGACACGGGTCGGCGGCGGGCGCTCCGGCGGCCCGACCGTCGCGTCCAGGCCGTTGTCGCGCGCCCATTCGTCGATAAGGTCGAGCAGCCGGGCCATCTTGAGATCGGAAAGCGCGCACATGTTGCGCAGCGACCCGGCAAACTGCGCCTTGCCGTCCTCGGTGATGCCGGCGAGACGGCCGACCAGCCTGACGCCGCGGTCGAGCAGCGCATTGAGGTCGAGGGTGGTGCGGTCGGGCGTGCCGGCAAGCTGCAGCGAAGGCACACGCCGCGCCCGCCTGATGTCGTCGACCTCGTCGTAGCGCTCGTCGAGCACGCCGGCGGCGTCCATCCACCATTCCAGGTCCCTGCCGCGATAGATGCGGGGCGCCCTTATGTGCTCGCCCACCGACAGCGTCACCTGACGCCCCGAACGCTGCAACTCCTGTGCGATCTGGGTGCCGCTCGACGACGCGCCCACCACCATCACACCGCCGTCGGCGACCTGGCCCGGATTGCGGTAGGACTGCGCCGTCAGCATGGCGACCGACGGCGGCACGCGGGCGGCGAAATCGGGCAGGCGCGCGATGTTGCAGGCGCCCGACGCCAGCACCACGGTCCGGCACCGCCACTCGCCGCGGTCCGTGCGCACCAGGTATCCCGTACCGTCGCCGCGCACCGAGGTAACTGTCGTATGGGTTTCGACCGGCGCCGAGATCGCCCTGGCATAGCTGCCGAGGAAGTCGATCACCTCGGGCAGCGTCCGGTAGCCGTCCGGGTCGTCGCCGTCATAGCGAAAGCCGGGCAGCCGGCTCTGCCAGTTGGGCGTGAGCAGCCGCAGCGAATCCCACCGCTCGGTGCGCCAGCTATTGGCGATCTCGCCGCGCTCCAGCAGCACATGGTCGATGGAGCGCTCCGCGAGGCAGCGGCTCATCGCGAGCCCCGCGTGCCCTGCGCCGACGATCACTGTGGTGACGGAACTAATCGCGCCCTCTCAGCAAAAGCTACGGCTCGAACCGCCCTTCAGTTCACAACGACCGTGACGTTCGTCGGATTGGTGACGATGTCATAGACGGCCGACCGCTTCTGCGACTGGGCGACGAGCGCCTCGATGTCCTCGCGCTTGGCGTCGGCGTCGATGGCGTACTTCACCGTGATGCCGCTGAAGCCGTTGCGGACGTCGCTGTCGATGCCGAGTATGCCGGCGAGATCCATGTCGCCTTCGATGGTCGCCTTCACCGACTTCAACTGGATGTTGCGGTTCTGGGCAACCGCGGCGATGCCGGCGGTCAGGCAACTGGCCAGCCCGACCAGCACGTATTCGACAGGCGTGGCGCCCTGATCCAGGGAAGCGAAGACCTCCGGATGGTCGGCGTCGAATGCGAAGGTGGTCTTGCGATGCTGGTCCTGTCCGAGACCGTAAAAACTCTCGACCGTCGAGTGGCTGTGGGTGCCATCCTTCCATTCGCATGCCGCGCGCCACTTGAACTGCGCGGCCTCCGGGGCGTTGGTAAGCGCTTCTTTTGCGGCGAGCAGCGCCTCTACGTTGACGCCATTGTCGGCCTGTACTGCGGAAGCCATGATTATCCTCCCTACCTTGCACTGGCTGAAAAACCCGACCGTTTCACTGACCTCCTGATCAGCTTTGGCCGTGGGGCGGGCATGGTATGGGCAGCCAGGCGTTTCGACAAGTTGTTTCCGGCGCGGGCATGGTCGCCCTTCGGAGCCAGAAATAGCTATTTCGATCAGGCCGTCCCGGCCCGCGCTGGTCTCGCGCCCGCTTGCCGCCGGCTCACTGGTGGCGCCATTCGAAAAGCGCGTGCCGACCGGCCTCAGCCTTTCGATCCTGGCGCCCGACCGATCACCCGCCCACGCCGCCGCGATGATCGACTGGCTGCTGGCGGAGCCGGCTCTGTCATCCTCACCTTGACCAGCGTCGCCGCGGCGTGGCCGGCGGCACCGATGTAGTCGGGATCGTGGTGGATCAGCATGCTGGAGAAGGCGCCGTCCATCAAAAGCACGATCTCGCGCGCCAGCATGCCGGGCTCGCTGACGTTGTGGCTTGAAAGCTCTGCGGCCAGCCATTGTTCGAAATTGGTCTTGTGGCGCGACCCGGCCTTGACCGCCGGGTGTCCGGGCATGGCGGCGAGCTCGGCGGCGGTGCGCAGATAGCCGCAGCCTTTCCACTTCGGGTGCCGCGCCACGCGCGCCAGATTGGTGAAGATCGCCGCGACTTTTTTGTCGACGCCGCCCTCGGCGGCGTCGAACCAGCCGCCCATCTGCTTGATGTTGGGTTGGTCGCGGCCGTCGAGATAGGCGGCGATCAGATCGTCCTTGCTCCTGAAATGATAGTAGAGCGTGCGCTTGGTCAGCCCCGCCTTTTCGGCCACCGCGTCGACGCTGACCCGAGCGACGCCTTCGGCATAGAACAGCTTCGTCGCCGCATCGACGATGCGTTTGCGGGTGGGGCTGGGCTCGCTCATGTCGGCAAGTATACCGACTAGTGAATATACACACAACGCAAAAGCTGATCCTTTCCGGCAGTTCCATGACGGAGAGAAAAAATGGCCGAGCTTGTGCTTTGCGAAAACCACGACCGCGTCGCGGTGCTGACGCTCAATCGCCCCGAGAAACTCAACGCCTTGAATTACGCCCTGATCGATCGCCTGCTCGAAATGCTCGACATGATCGAGACCGACGATGCGGTTCGCGCCGTCATCCTGACCGGAGCAGGCGAGCGCGCCTTCTCCGCCGGCGCCGACATCCACGAATTTTCGGTTAGCGTCGCCACCGGCGCGGATGTGGCGCTGCGCGACTTCGTCATGCGCGGCCAGCGGCTGACGGCGCGGCTCGAAGCCTTCCGCAAGCCGGTCATCGCCGCCGTCAATGGAATTGCCTTCGGCGGCGGCTGCGAGATCGCCGAGGCGGTGCCGCTGGCCATCGCCAGCGACCGCGCGCTGTTCGCCAAGCCCGAGATCAACCTCGCCATGCCGCCGACCTTCGGCGGCACGCAGCGCCTGCCGCGGCTGGCCGGCCGCAAGCGGGCGCTGGAGTTGCTTCTGACGGGCGAGTCCTTTTCGGCGGAGCGCGCCGTCGAGCTCGGCCTCGTCAACAGGATCGTGCCGCACGCCGAGCTGATGCCTGCGGCCCGGGATCTCGCCCGGCGCATCCTCAGCCATTCGGCGACCGCGGTGGCCGGCATTCTTACCGCGGTGGCGCGCGGCATCAACCTCGGCATCGCCGAGGGTCTGCTGGTCGAGGCGGAGCAGTTCGCCCGGCTGGTCCCGACCGCCGATCTGCGCGAGGGCCTCGACGCCTGGAGGGAGCGCCGCAAACCCGCCTTTGGCGGTTCATGGATGCACATCACCCGGCCAAGCGAGGCAAGGCGCGCCTCGATGGCAATGGACCGCGCGGCGGCTCAGGGCGAAACGGCTACCCGGCCCCGCATGTTGGGATGAAAGCGGCAGAAATAGTCGACCGCGCCGGCTTCCTTGAGGGTCGTCTTTCCCGTCGATTTCGGCGGGATAATCACCTCCCAGCCGCCTTTCACCGTGGCCGTGTGGGCGAACGCATCCTTGTTCACCCACTCGATCGTGTCGCCGACCCTGGCCGTAACGCTTGCCGGCGAGAAGACGAGCTTGTCGATGGTCACCGTGATCGTCTCCGCCGGCGCCGGGCTGGCGGTGAGCGCCAGCGCCAGCGCCGCTAATGCCGGCCGTGTCAGCGCCGTCATTTCAGGCTGCCGGCGACATGCTCGGCATGCTGCTGATGCCCCTGGAAGATCTTCAGCCCGGTCTCCAGCAGGCTCTTCAACTCGGCATTGCTCGCCGACGGGATGAGCAGGGTCTCCAGCGCCCCGTTGACCTGCTTGTGGTAGGCCACCTCATTCTCGACATAGGCCTTGTCGAAGGCCGCGCCGTCGAGCTTGGCGAGCTTGCCGCGTTCTTCTGCCGCCGCCTTGGCAAGCGCCTGGCTCGTGGCGTTGTCCTCCGGCGTGACATTGAGCTTCTTGACCAGGTCGAGCGCCTGCTTGTTCACCGTCTCATGGTCGCGCACCATGTCGTTGGCGAAATCCACGACCTCCTTGGTCTTGGACTTCTCGATCGCCAGCTTCGCCGCCTCGATGTCGATCGTGCCCGCCGTGTAGGCGATGTGGGCGATCTGCGGATCGGTCGGCTTGTCGGCGGCCTGCGCCAGCGGCGCGGCGCCGAGCATGAGCAGGGCGGCGAGGGCAACGGTCGGTCGGGTAAACATGGCATCTCCTTCGCCCGGTGGTGCCGGGCTCGCGTTCTTCGGTTAACGCTGATTGGATGCGGGAAGGCCCGAAACGTTCCCGGCAATCAGCCTTCGATCCCCAGTCTTTTCATCACCGCCTCGGTCAGCCGCTCGCAGCGGCGGCCGGCGAAGGGGAAGGCGTCGAGCAGCACCGGGCCGATCTCGTCATCCAGCGCCTTGCGCACCAGGGCGCGCGCGCGGTGCAGCCGCGTCTTGACGGTCTCGGGCTTGACGCCGAGCAGGTCGGCGGTCTCGTCCATGCTGAAGCCCTCTATGACGCGGGCGATGAACACGCTGCGGTAGACATCGGGCAGGCTGTCGGTCGCCCGTTCGACAAGTGCGAGGATCTGCCGCTGCGCCATCGTCCGCTCCGGATCGTCGCTCGCGTTGAGGGGAAACCGGATGATCTGCGCATCCGGATTCTCAGGCATCGCGACGGTGCGCTTTCGTTTCCGCAGCCGGCCGAGCGCCTCGTTGATGACGATGCGCGACAGCCAGGTCGAGAGCAAGGCATCGCCGCGAAAGGCGGCGAGGCTGGCGAAGGCGCGGACATAGGCCTCCTGGACGATGTCCTCGGCCTCGGCGTCGTTGCGTACCACGCCGCGCGCGATGCGGTAGAGCCGCTGGTTGTGCGTCTTGATGATCAGGCGGAAGGCGTCTGCCTCACGCGCCAGCGCACGGCGCACAAGCGCCATGTCGCCGGATGCTGTTTCGGGCGCCGCGACAGCGGCAAGCTTCCTCATCACGCCCCGATCTCCTTGCACAGACGCTCCATCGGGACATTGGACGCGTTGGCCGCAAAAAGGTTCCCGGATTTCGGTGCTGCTATTTTAAGCCGCCGCCAGGCCCTTGTCTGCCGTCTGCACGCGCGCGGCTGCGGCCAAAAGGTCGGTCTGCGTGATCAGGCCGAGGATGCGCCGCTCGCCATCGACGATCACCGCCGCATGGCTGCGCCCGTCGGTCAGCACCGGCAGCAGGCTCATCGCCGGCGTGTCGGGCGAGGCGGTGCCGGCCTTCGACATCACGCCCTTCACCGTGTCGGTGGCTTTCGTCAGCTCGCGCAGGCCGACGGCGCCGACCAGCCTCGCTTCGGCGTCGATCACCGGCAAGGTGCGGATGTTGTGGTCGAGAAGCTGCTGCCGCGCCGCCTCGGCGGAGGCATCTTCCGGCACCGAGATCACGTCGCGCGACATGATGTCTTCGCAAAGCAGCGTGCGATGCGTGCGCACCATCGCCTGCAGCTCGACTTGCCGCAGCAGCCGTTCGAGGTCGTCGCGCCCGATGTCGAAGGTCTCGTCGAGCGCGGTCAGCGCCGCGTCGATATCCTCCGGCCTGAAGCCGACGCGCCCGCGCGGCGCCGGATCGGCGGTGCCGTGGCTGTTGGCGGCGGGAGCGGCGACATGCGGATAGTTGCGCCGCGCCAGCCGGTGGAAGAGGA
>NZ_RZOF01000277.1:0-8477 GCF_003998955.1 Mesorhizobium sp. M4B.F.Ca.ET.017.02.2.1
GTCGATGATCAGCTGATGCCATCGCCAAAGAACGTCGCTACGCTCTCGGGCAGTCAACGCGGCCCATCCCGACTGCGCAACATAGGCCTTGTCTACCGCAGCACGTGTCTCCTCGACGCCCATATCGGGAAGCTCTGCCAAAACTTCGCCGGTCGACGGATTGACGACCTCGAACGTCTTATTGCCAACCGGTCTGCCGAGTGCCGGCAGGCGATGGACGGCGCCAAACAGGTCCGGGGATTTCAGGTGGCGGATCATCGGCAGGCACAGGGGCAAACCGGGTTCCTCTCAAAGGCAGCTGATATGTATAATCGGCAGAGCCTCGGCGTGTACTCCGCACCTGCGGGTTCCTTATAGGGCCTCGGCCATACGGCTGGTAGACCATTCCACTCAACTTGAAAGGGAGAATTCTTGAACTCTTCTGGTCGATGGCTTGCGGTTCTCATCAGGTGCAAACTGAACAATGGACATCGGCTTCCCCACCGCGCGTACCGGCCATCGGTCCGAATAGCAGCAGTGCAGCCAAATGCCTTTTTTGAGCATCATCGGATTTGAAATTGCTTTCAAAAGTCCTCGATCTTGCCGCGCCCCATCGCGAGCGCCACAAACGGGCGTGGAAAATCAAAAGGGACCACAATCGAGAATCAGCACGGTGATGCCTTCTTTGCGACCGTAGGCACGCAGATCATCTGCAAGCTGGGCTCGGGACCGTGCAGGTCGCGCCCCAAAAAACGAGAGGGGGGTCGTTGTGGTGGAAGAAGTCGGGGATTTTCGAAAGAACGTCGTTTACGGCGGGTCGTCCCTGTAGAGCATTCCCCTCGAATGCGACCGCCTTCAAAGGAGGACTTACCATCGACTCCACGCTGATAACCGCTGCTGGCAAGCTGGAACTGAATACCGGTTAATTGCACTGAGGGCGGCGGCAACCAGCCCTCGAAAACTTTTTGCCCGGGGGATTAAGCTCGAAAAGAGTGTTCCTTATCATATGGTGTTCGCGTAAATGGACGTAGTGCGTTTCCTGGGTTGAATCACATAAAGTAGTCTGTGTTGACGTCTGCCGTACCACGTTCCCTTGCCGGTTCCATGTTGGGCTAGATGGTTTATTTCGACCAGGGTTGCCACATGTTTTTTGACGGTGTTCCGGTTTGCACCGGTCAGGTTGACGATCTCGCCAATGGTCATTCGCCCGCGCTCCTTGATGGCTTCAACTATTTGAAGGGAGAGTTCCGGAAGCGTACCGAGCACGAGACGCTCGCGCTCGATTTTCTTCTCAAGCCGCTGCTTTTGCTGCTGAAGAGCGCGCAGGAAATAAACAGCCCAGGGCTGCCAATTAGGCCTCGGACTGCGGATCGTTTTTTGAGTTTGCCGAAGCGCCAGATAGTAGCCCTCCTTGCTGTTCTCGATCACGCTTTCGAGCGAAGAGTAAGGCACATAAGCATAGCCACTGCGCATCAGCAGAAGCGTCGTCAGAACGCGATAGCCTTCCATTGCCGTCCTGGAATGGATGGATCTCCAAAAAGACCACCGTGAACATTGCTGCGACGAGCAGATATCTCGACCGCATCGACTGCGCCAGCCGACGCCCGAAGGGATTGTGCAGACGATCGAGCGGCTACCTCGCCGGCGCTAGAAGATAGGCCCTCCACTGAGCATCTATCATTAGCCTGAACTTTCGAGCCCTTGCCAAGCTTTGTCGGGGCGGTCTCGCCCATCACGGCTGGGAAGTGCGGTCCATGGAAACCGGCGTATCAGTTAGATCGATCATCTATGCAAACCCTTCGATGCGTTCGTGGACAATCGCGCGCATTTGCTCCGCCATCTTCGCGCCTTGAGAGCCGTCTGATAGAGGCGGCGGCAATTCGAGGTGGTTGAGCGCGCGTGAGAGGGCTGCAACAAGATCGTCGATGCTGGTATCCGCATCGGCTGCCTTGAGGCCAGCCGTGCTCGCGAAAGCCTTGAAGTCGGCGCGCCGCAGACGATCGTCCTTGCCGTTCAGCTTGAGGGCCATCCGGTCTTTTTCGAGGCGTGGAAACACGCGAGTCGTGACCGCGTCGTAGAGCGGAGCCATGCGAACTGAGCTGAATTGCGTGCTGCCGGGCTCTGCGATTTCCAGCAGTGCCATGTTCTTCAGGTGCATGTCGCCATCGGCGATCAGCCAGGCGAATAAGGATCGCTTCAGGACAAGCAGGACGTCTTCTTCGGGAGAGGTCGATAGCGGCCTTAGTGCCCGCGCGATGCGCTCCATCGTGCCGTCGTATTTTGCTTCGGTGGGCACGCCAAGTACCGAGCAGAAGTCCTCAAGCGCGAGCAGGTGTTTGTCCTCGAGGCCCGTTCTGATATCGAACCGCTCCACGAGTAGCGCCGGAGGCATCCCGTCAGGCATCGGGACGAGCGCTGTCGCGGGCGTCTTGAAACCGGCCGCGCTGCCCAAAGCGAGCGACTGCCATTCGATAACTGGCAGGGCCTCAAATCCGCCCGTACCCGCAGGTTTGAGAATGTGGGTAAAAGGCCGGCCGATACTGGGAGAGAGGGTGCCATCCGCACTGAGGAACATAGGCGCTTTGATCTGAACACCCGAAAGGCGAGGCGTATCAGTACGCTCGAATATCTGTGCGAGATTGCGTTCGAAACTCTGCTCCAGGTCGCCGCGACCCGGCCCTGCATACTGGCCAGTGAAGACAGTGTTTCTAGTGAAGCCATTGAGCCGGGTTAACAGGATGTCGGGCGGCAGGGCGGAGAGATCGCTCGCACGCTCGACGATGGTGATGTTGGACATGTAGCGTTTGCCCGAGCGTAGCGTCGCGCGCTCGTCGCGGTCGTTCAACACTGACTCAAGCCAGCCTTCAGGCAGCAGCGACAGAATGAAAGGAGGGAGCTTGCCCGGCGTGGTCTGGCGAACAAGTGGCGGGCCCTGATCGTCTGCATTCCAGCGCCACTCAAAACCATCATGTGTGAGATTTCCGAGCGGAGCGCCGTGCCACGCCACGATCAGATCGAGCGCGGCTCCGTTGCGTGCCGGTTCTGTGGTCAGTGGAGGGCGGAGGAAAAAGCGCTCGGCGTGCTCGCCCTCGCGATACCACTGGTTCGCGCGGGCAAGCGCCCATGTCGCGTCGGCAGCGCCCTGGGCGCTGCCGTATTGTTCTATGAGGCGGTTCGCGATTGCCTCGCGCATCGTCTCGTCGATGGATGCCGCGTGTTCGCTGCGCAGGCGGAAAGCTTCGAGGAAGCGCTGGCGCATCGAGGAGACGTCGATCCGGATTTCTCCCATTCCATCATCGACAATCGCTTGAGCGACTGATGGGTGGTCGGGAGCTGCGTTCTGAATGATTTCCAGCAAGCGCAAGCGCCTGCGCTGTATTCGTCGCCCGCTCAGGAACAGGCGGCCATCCCGGGTCGGGCCGAGAAGCACAGCGCTCGCCGCCGAGAGGTAAGCGTTGGGATACAGGTATTTGGCGATGCGGACGGCGTGCTTGAGTATCGTGGCCTCGATATCCTCCCCGGCATCGACATAGATGCCGCGCATTAGCTGGATGAGCTTGCCCGTTTCAGCCTGATAGTGGCTGCGGGTTTTATCGATGTTTTCCCCAACGAGGTGAAGGGCCATTTTCTAACTTTCCCGTATCTGATATACGGGAAAGCTAGCATAATCGGCTTCATATTCAAGAGTTTCTAACTTTCCCGAATTTGGTATACGCAAAAGTTAGAATACTTTCTCGGAACGACGGCGTTCTTCGGGTCGGGAATCGAACCACGGGAGAGAACCTGGTCTGCGAAGGCGAGCAGGCAGAACTCAAGGCGTTCATTCTGCCACACCATAGTCGGATCAGCCACACGTAGGTCGGCGAGTCCTTCAGCTATTGTAGAGCGTGGGATTATTCGCTGTCACGGGCCAACGCCCATAATCGCGGGCTCGGCCGAAAGCAGCTTCTTCGCCGCCGCCCTGCCTGCTCGAGGATCACCTGCTCGATGAGGGCCGGGCGGCGCTGGATGTAGTCTATGCCGAGTTTGTCGAGCTGCAACCCGACAAGCGTGGCGGAAATCGGCCTGGAGGAACCCAGATTGTCGATAGCATAGGCGCCGATCAGATACTTCTTGCTCGCTTCGAGTTCGGCCGCTGTTGGGCCTGTGTCGACCAGCTCCTTGATTAGTTGTCTTATCAGGTCGAGCGTCTCGGCCGCCCTGTCGGCGCGCGTCGACGTCGTCACGACAAGCATGTTGGGCTGGTAGTCTTCCAAGCTGGACGAGACACCGTAGGCAAGGCCGCGCTTTTCGCGCACTTCCTGGAACAGACGTGAGGTAAATCGTGAGCCTCCGACTATATCGTTCATCAGCTGTCCCGCGTAGAATTCCGGGTCGTTGCGTCCCATGGCGGGAAAAGCCAGCTGGAGCGAAGTCTGGGGGAGGGCGTTGCGACCTGCGTCCGCTCGCCGCTTCGGGGTGACATCAGGTACGGGGGCGAGCGCCTGTTTCTGAGGCAAATCGCCGAACAGCTGGTCGAGCCTTGCTCTCAGGGCTTTGGCATCTATGTCGCCTACGACCGCCACATGCAGCCCGTCGCGGGCGAAAGCGGCTTTGTGGAAGGCGCTTAGATCGGCGGGCGTTACGCTGGTCAGGCTCCCTTGGGCGGTCTCGAATACGGATGCGTGCCGTAGAGTCCGCGCCGCCAGGCCAGCTCGGGGATCGCGTGAGGTTCGCGCTCATCGGCAATGATTTCGGAGAGAAGCTGGGCGCGTATGCGGTCGAAAACTGCTGGTATAGCCGGCTGCGGGTCCCGCCGCCGAGGATGTCGGCCAGCAGTCGAGCGCCTCGGCCTCGCCGGGTGCGGCCGTATGATAGGACGGCACCATCCATTGCGTGGAAAAGCGCGGCACCGAATTGCGCACGCCGGTCAGCGTCACCGTGCGCTTGGCGTTTTGCTCCGGCTCGACTGGGCGGATGCGGGTTAGACCAGGAGCCGTCGGCACGGTTCCCTACGTCTTATCGGCCAGCGCCTTGACCGTTTCCGGCTCGACATCGCCGGCCACCACCAGGACGGCGTTGCTGGGCGTGTAATATTTGTCATAGAAGGCTCTGGAGTCGGTGCCGTAGCGGATCGTGTTGGAATTTGGCGGAGCAGCCTCCGGCAAATTGAGGTTATCGGTTCATGCGGCGAGGTCAATCTGCTGATCGAGTGGCTTGGCGGGGAGCGTGTGCCATCCGTCGATTTTTCGCATCGAGATTTCGCCGGACGCAATCAACGCCCAGAACAACATTGCCGCGGTTTCGGCCGAAGGCAGCACGGTCTGGGTCTTGATGCGCCGCTTGAACTCTTCATGCAGACGCTCAATCGCGTTTGTAGTTCTGGTGCGCTTTTCCACTGGCTCGGCGGCAGGCGCGTGAAGGCGAAGAGGCGCTCACCGGCCTCCTCCAGGCTGTCGGCCACCGCCCGGCACTTGAGCCGCCATTTGCGCAGGAACGCCTTGCGGCGGCTCTCGATCTCCTCCGGCGTGGCCGCGTAGATCATGTCGGTGTAATCGGCGCTGATCTCCTTGTGCAGGCGCTCGGGAGCGTGGGCGAGCAGGTTGCGGTGCTTGTGAACCGTGCATCTTTGAACCGGCACCCCGTCCCACAGCCCAGCGATCGCCCCGTCCAAGCCGGGTGCGCCGTCGACGATGAGGAACTCAGCGCGGCGGAGGCCGCGTGCGACGAGATCGTCGAGGATCGCCCGCCAGGCCTCGGTCGTCTCGCCGCCCATGTTCTTGACCGCGAGCAGGATCTTGTGGCCGTCCGCGCGCACGCCGATGACAACGAGCAGCGGGATCGAGGTCGCCTTGCGGTCGAGCCTGACACGAACCACCGTCCCGTCGAGGATCAGGCGCACGATCGGGCTCGTCGGCCAGCGAGCGACCCTTCCAGGCGTCCCAGTCCGTCTTCACCTTGCGCCAGGTGCGGCTGACGACGTCCTTGCCGATCGCGCCGCCGAACAAGGCGGCAAGCGCACGACGGACGCGTCGCGTGTTCGTGCCCGCCAGGTAGCTCGACGCGATCAGTGCGTCGGCGGCCTTCGTGCGCCGCTGATAGGCGCGCAGAGCCTTGCTCCTCCATTCCACCGTCTTGTCCTCGTCGACATCGAGGCGCGCCCGCGTAACCGTGATCTCAGTGGTGCCGAAGGTCCCCGTCAGCGTGCGCGTCCGGCTGCCGTGGCGGTGGCCGGCGACACCGGTGGTCTCATCACTGGCGCGCCGCCGGCTGCCGGCCATAACGGGGACGGGCAAGCACCGCTTCCAACTCGGTCTCGAGCATCGTCTCGATGAAGCCGCGCACCCGCTCGCGCAGGCCAGCTTCGATCGGATCAAACCAGTTGTCGAAAAGATAGCTCGTCGCCTCATCCCCCGGATGAACGGCTTCGGCTTTCATGGTAGTCCTTGTCATGGCGTAGTCTCCTGTCCGGCACCGCAAGGCCGGATGATTCGAGGTTGACACCCCGGAGACTACGCCAACTCACAATTCCAACCACTCCCGCGACGGCACCTTGGCAGTCATCTGCTCGGCAACCAAATCGAGCGGGAATTCGCTCTTGCGGGACTTCTCGAAGAGGAGGCGGGTTCCGCGAACCCAAGTCATCACGACCACACGCCGGCGACAAGGATTGAGACCCAGCCGCCGTCGAGCACTTTCATGATGTTCGCCGAGAAGAAGCCGACATCGACCACCCCGAAGACGAGCGCAAGGCGAGCGCCGGGAGGAGCGTCCACCTCCAGATACGCCTCATCACGACGTGGAGCAGGATTGTCGTCACAACCATTTCGCCCGTGACCGATATGCCATAGGCTGACGGGAGGGCGCTGGACTCACCAAAGCCGATGACCGCAACATGACCGACCATGCGAGCAGCAGGTTGACGCGCGGCAGGTATATCTGCCCGAATTGCATTTCGGATGTATGCCGGATTTCGAAGCGCGGAAGCATGTTGAGCTGGACGGCCTGTCGCACAAGTGAATAAGCGCCGGAATCACGACCTGGCTGGCGATCACAGTTGCCGCCGTAGCCATCACCACCATCGGCACCAACGTCCAGCCGTGGTCATCTCGAAGAATGGATGTCAGATCGTCCCGCCTCGGGAAAGAACGAACGCGCCCTGCCCGAAATTGTTAAGCAGCAGGCACGGAAATGCGATCGCCAGCCAAGCCAGCACAATCGGCCGGCGGCCAAAATGACCGAGATCAGTGTAGAGCGCTTCAGCCCCGGTTACGGAAAGGCTCCGCGGGCGGCATACTGCCTTGCCGAAGGGGCCATAAATGCTGCGCATCTACACGGGCCAGAACGGCCATCTGACAGCAATTGACGGCTTGCCGGAGGCCGAAGCTCTCGGTGCTCTCTGGCTCGACCTCCTCAACCCGACTGTTGAGGAAGTGAAGCTTGTTAAGGCGCATCTGGCCATTGATATCCCGACGCGCGACGAGATGGCGGAAATCGAGTTGTCGGACCGTCTTTATCATGAAGACGGCGCCGAGTTCATGACGATCACCGCGGTCGCGAATATCGAGGGCGAGGACCCTGTCAAAGCGCCGGTTACCTTCGTTATCAAGGGCCAGACGCTCGTCACTGTCCGCCACGCCGAACCGAAGCCGTTCTTGATCTATGCGGCGAAAGCACAGCGTACTAGCGGCCCTCCCTGCACGTCCGGCGAATTGGTGATGCTGGGTCTGATCGAAGCGATCATCGACCGCGCGGCCGACACGCTTGAGCGCATCGGCGACGAGATTGATGCACTCTCACGCGAAATTTTTCGCAACACGTCTCCGAGCGCCTCGAAGAAAACACGCAACCTTCAATCCCTTGTCGAGCGAATCGGCCGGAAGGGTGAGCTGCTGACGAAAATTCAGGAGAGTCTCGTGAGCATCGCGCGGCTCGTCGCCTACCATAGCGCGAGTGACTCGACCAGCTGGGCAGTCGCGTCGTCCGGTCGCAAGTTGCAGAAGGAAATCCGGCAACGTATCAAGCTCGTCCAGCGCGATGCCACGTTCCTCAGCGACCATGCGACCTTCCTGTCCAACAAGATCAACTTCCTGCTGGACGCGACGCTGGGTCTCATCAATCTGGAGCAGAACCAGATCATCAAGATTTTCTCGGTCGCTGCCGTCGTGTTTTTGCCGCCGACGCTGGTTGCCTCGATCTACGGCATGAACTTCGATGCCATGCCCGAGCTAAAATGGCTTCTGGGCTATCCTTTTGCGCTGGGTCTGATGGTGCTCTCCGCCGTGGTTCCGTATCTCTT
This sequence comes from Mesorhizobium sp. M4B.F.Ca.ET.017.02.2.1, assembly GCF_003998955.1. Taxonomy (NCBI): domain Bacteria; kingdom Pseudomonadati; phylum Pseudomonadota; class Alphaproteobacteria; order Hyphomicrobiales; family Phyllobacteriaceae; genus Mesorhizobium; species Mesorhizobium sp. M4B.F.Ca.ET.017.02.2.1. The sequence goes on from NZ_RZOF01000277.1 coordinate 8,258, forward strand.
TTTCAAGCGGCGCGGTTGGCTGTGAAAGGAAATAGGCTGGTTCGGGGCGCTTACTGAAAGTCCCACTTCCCGGAGCGGTCGCGCAGCTCAGCGAATTCGACATCTTGACTATCGCACGACACGTTGGCCTCGAGGTTGAGCAGCTCAAGCGGGACATGGAAGACCGCGCCATCGAAAACGTCCTCGAGCGCAATTGCGCGCTCGCCAAGGAGCTGTACAT
>NZ_RZOF01000278.1:0-8402 GCF_003998955.1 Mesorhizobium sp. M4B.F.Ca.ET.017.02.2.1
GCGCGAGCCTTCGGAGGCCGGGGCCGCAGGTATCGGGCTGGTGCCGGAAGACCGGAAGCAGGAGGCGCTGCTTCTGATGCAGGCGGTGCGCGACAATGTCAGCCTGGTGGTGCCCGACAAGGTGTCGCGCTACGGCTTCTTCAGCCGCCGCCGCGAGCGCGCGCTGGTCGCCCATCACGTCGCCGAGCTCAGGGTCAAGACGCCGTCGATCGAACAGGCGGTGGGAAAACTTTCCGGCGGCAACCAGCAGAAGGTCGTGTTCGCCCGCTGGCAGGCGCGCGGGCCGGCGGTGCTCATCCTCGACGAGCCGACGCGCGGCATCGACGTCGGCGCCAAGGCGGAGATCTACAGGTTGATCGAAAGCCTGGCCGACCGGGGCCTCGCCATCCTGCTCATCTCCTCCGAAATGCCGGAGCTGCTCGGCCTCGCCGACCGCGTGCTGGTCATGCAGGGCGGACGCATCAGCGGCGAGCTGCCTTGGCAGGAGGCGAGCGAGGAGGCCGTGCTGGCGCTGGCCATGCGCTCGGGGAAAGAGACAATCGAAAGGAGGGTATCGTGACCGATACTGCGACGGCCGGCCGCGAGCGCGTGCCGGCAACCCTGCTTGGCCGCATCGGCGCGCAGAACATTAGCCTGCTGATCGCGCTGGTGGTGCTGTTGGCGATTTTTGGCGCGCTGAGGCCGGACGTCTTCTTCACACCGCGCAACCTGATCAACATCGGCCTCGCGGTCACCCTCCTCGGCATCCTCGCCATGGCGCAGACGGTCGTCATCGTCTCCGGCGGGCTCGACATATCGGTCGGATCGATCGTCGGCCTGAGCACCATGGTGCTTGCCGTCGCCGCGCAGGAAACCGGTTCCATACCGATCGGCATTCTGGCCGGCCTGCTTGCCGGCCTGCTGGCGGGCGCGATCAACGGGTTGATCATCGTCTACGGTCCGGTCAACGCGGTGATCGCCACGCTCGGAACGATGTCGGCCTTCCGCGGCCTCGCCTATCTGATGAACAACGGCAACTCGATCCCGATCACCGGCGACAGTCTGCGGGCGCTGGGCATCGGCACGCTCTTCGGCCTGCCCTTCGCCATCTGGCTGCTGATCGCGGCGATGGCGGCGTTCATCGTCTTCACCCGCGAGACGGTCGTCGGCCGCAACATCTACGCGCTCGGCGGCAATCCGACGGTGGCGCGGCTGGCCGGGATCCCGATCCGCCGCTACCAGATCTCTATCTATGCGATGAGCGGGTTCGCGGCGGCAGTGGCCGGCCTGGTGCTTGCCAGCCGCACCATGTCCGGCCAGCCTGCCTCCGGCAGCCAGGGGCTGGAGCTGGAAGCGATCACCGCCGCGATCCTCGGCGGCTGCGCGCTGCAGGGCGGCAAGGGCACGATCGTCGGCGCCATGCTTGGCGTGCTGATCATCGGCGTGCTCAACAACGGCATGATCCTGACCAGCGTTCCGACCTTCTATCAGCTGCTCGCCAAGGGCGCGCTGCTGATCCTGGCGGTCATCGTCCAGGAACGCCAGCGGGCGCGGACCGGAGAGTGAGCTGACTAGAGCAGTTCACCGTTTCACGGATACGGCGGCCTGCTCTAACTCATTGTTTTGATGCAATTCCGGACGGAAGGCTACGGCGAAGCCGCCGAGCCCAACCGTTTCACATTTTTCCTGGAATTGCTCTAGACGCTCTCCAGATAGGTCTCGATCTCGAAGTCGCTGACATTGAGCGCGAAGGTGTTCAATTCCTGGCGCTTGCAGGCGACGAAGGACTGGCGCAGCGTAGCCGGGAAGATCTCGGCGACGAGCGGCCCGCTTTCGAAGCTGGCAATGGCCGAGGCCCAGTCCGGCGGCAGCTTCGCCAGCGTGAGCCCTTGTCCCTCGCCGCCGGTCGGTTCGCCGGGCGACAGTTCCTTTTCGATCCCGACGAGCGCCGCGCCAAGGATAGCCGCCAGCACCAGGTAGGGATTGGCGTCGGCGCCGGACACGCGGTGCTCGATGCGGCGCGCCGCGGCGGGGCCGCCGGGAATGCGGATCGCCACCATGCGGTTCTCGTAGCCCCACGCAACCGCGGTCGGCGCGTAGGAGCGCGGGCGCAGCCGGCGGTAGGAATTGAAGTGCGGCGCGAACACCAGCGTGCTCTCGGCCATCGCCGCGAGCAGGCCGCCCACCGCGTGGCGCATGGTGTCGGAGCCCTGGTCGCTGCCGTCGTCGAAAATGTTGCGGCCGTCGCGATCGATGACGCTGAAATGGACGTGGAAACCGTTGCCGGCGCGCTCGCCATAAGGCTTGGCCATGAAGCAAGCGGCAAAGCCGTGCTTGCGGGCGATGCCCTTGACGGTGCGCTTGAAGAGCACGGCGTCGTCGGCGGCGCGCAAGGCATCCGGCACATGGTTGAGGTTGATCTCGAACTGGCCGACCCCGTTCTCGGCGATCGCGGTGTCGACGGGGATGCCCTGCATGCGGCAGGCCTCGTAGACGTCATGGATGAAGGCCTCGAAATCGTCGATCTCGTCGATCGAGAGCGCGGCATCGGAATCGAGGCGCCGGCCGGTGATCGGCGAGACAGGCCCGACGGGCCGCTGCGATGTCGGGTCGACGAGGTAGAATTCGAGCTCGGTCGCGGTGACCGGCGTCAGGCCGAGCGCGGCGTAGCGGTCGAGGATGCGGGCGAGCGCGCGGCGCGGGTCGCCGAGATAGGGCGCGCCGTTTTCATCGGCGAGCCACAGCGGCAGAAGCGCCGTCGGATGCGCCGTCCAGTTGACGGGCAGGATGCCGCGCCCGGTCCACTGGCAAAGCCCATCGGCGTCGCCGGTCGAGAAGACCTGCGCATTGCCTTCGATATCCTCGCCCCAGATGTCGAGCCCGATCAGTGAGTAGGGCATGCGCAGCTTGCCTTCGAGCGCCTTGCGCGCCTGCTCGACGGGAATGCGCTTGCCGCGCATGATGCCGTTGAGATCGCACACCGCGGCCCTCAGGCTCTGGATGTCCTCCCTGCTTTCAAGCCAGTTCAAAACGTCGGCAATTGCATCGCTCAATTTCCAGCCCCTTGGTTCTTTCTGTAGCCATCGCGGCTACGATATCCATTTTTCAGCTTGTGAGTTCATGAAGGTCGCCATGGATGCTTCCAGGCAATTTTCCTTCATTTTTTCAATTTGCTAGCTGGGATATCGGGGGGCATTTCAGGTCCATATTGTGCGATCTGCGATCGCAACATAGCTGGATGACGCAGGAAAGCCAAGCCGGGATTTGGCGAGGCCTTCGGCGCGCGCTCGAATGGCCCTGCGGTCTGCCTAGTGGCGTAGTTCCGGAAACTTCACCTGGCCGAGGATGTGTGTCGCCCCCTCGTCGATGTCGCGCACGATGGCCGCGCGGGCCCGTTCGCCGTCGCCGGCCTCGATCGCCGCGACGACTTCCTCGTGATAGTCGATGCCGAGAATGCCGGCGAGGCCGTCCTCGAAGCCGATCGCCAGGTTCCTCAGAAACGGGCCGACCTGCATCCACACCGTCTCGATCAGGAAGATCATCTGCTCGTTCCCGCAGTGGCGGTAGATCGAGAATTTGAAGTCGTGGTTCTTGCGCAGATAGTCGTCGATGTCACCGCTGCGGGCGGCTTGGGTGAGCTCGGTGCAATGGCGGCGGATGGCGCGCAGGTTGTTGCCGTTGATGCGGTTGGTGGCGAGCCCGGTGGCCGTACCTTCCAGGATCGTGCGCACGGCGGTCAGTTGCTGGAAGCGCTCGGCGGAGATCAGCGGCACCTCGACGCTGCCGTTCGGCATCGGGCTCAGCGCCCGCAGCGCCTGCAGCCGGGTGAAGGCGCTGCGCACCGGCATGTCGCTGGTGCCGAGCTCCTTGGCGAGCTTGCGCGAGGTCAGCTTCTGGCCGGGCTGCAACTGGCCCGACATCAGTGCGCGCACGAGCTCCAGATAGACTTTCTCATGCAGCGGAACGGTATCGACAGCGGTCAGCCCGAATTGCGATTTGTCGGCCATTGGCGATGCGTTGCTTCACTCGTCCTGAAATCTGCCCGGTCGCTCTGTCGGCGGGCCGGATGCGTTACGGGCTTTCGAACCACGATAGACGGTTAAAGCGCGCCGCCGCAAGTGCGGGCGGCGGCGGCCATCCGTCCCGTTGCCGTCGATGCCCTCATCTCACGCCAATGCCGGCCAGCAGGCCGCCATCGATCCTGTAGTCGGCGCCGGTGCAGAAGCTTGCCTTGGACGAGCACAGGAAGGCGATGAGTTCGGCCACTTCCTCCGGCTCGCCGATGCGGCCGAGCGGGTGCGCCTCGCCGAAGCGCCTGAAGGCGGCCTCGATGTCGGCGTTCGGGTCGTCGCCGCGCGCGGCCCTTTCGAGGATCGGCGTGCGGACCGACCCCGGGCTGACCGAATTCACGCGGATGCCCTGGCGGGCATAGTCGAGCGCCAGCGAGCGCGTCAGCGTGTGGATGGCGCCCTTGGTGGTGGCATAGGCGGCGACGTTCTGCTGGCAGGCAGTGCCTTGCACCGAGGCGACGTTGACGATGGCGCCGCCGCCGCGCTTGATCATCTCGGGGATGCCGTAGTGGGCGGTGAGGTAGATGGAACCGACATTGACGGACATCGCCCGGTTCCAGGTCTCGAAATCGGTGCTGGTGGCGGTGCCGTAGGGGTGGACGGCCGCGGAGTTGACGATGACGTCCAGCCCGCCGAAGCGGCCGACACCGTCGGCGATCGCCTGGGCGACCTGGTCCGGCACGGACACATCGACAGTCGCCACCAGCGCGGCGGCGCCGTTGCGGTCGAATTCGGCCTGCATCGCCGCATTGGCGTGCTCGTCGATGCCGAGCGCGATGATCGCCGCCCCGCCCGCCGCCAGGCGCCTGGCGCTTGCCAGGCCGATCCCGGTCGTCCCCGTCACCAGGGCGACCTTGCCGTCGAAATCCATCATTGCCGACACTCCGTGATTGTCCGCCGGGAATTGCCGGCGCGCGACGCCGTTGCCGATCCTCATAATGCGCTGGATGACGGGCGACAAGAACGCGCGTCCCGTCGACTTTGGCTGCCCGATTTGACTCGCCGTCAAGGCCGACAATAAGGTCCGCCGGAATCAGGAAAGAGGCACTCATGGAACAATGCTGGCGCTGGTACGGGCCGGACGATCCGGTCACGCTCGACCATATCAAGCAGGCCGGAGCGACCGGCATCGTGACGGCCCTGCACAACATCTATGACGGCAGCGCCTGGCCGCTCGATGCCATCCTCGAGCGCAAGCGCATCGTCGAGGCGGCCGGACTCACCTGGTCGGTGGTGGAGAGCATTCCCGTTCACAACTCGATCAAGATCGGGTCGGCGGAGCGGCAGCGCTATGCCGGCTGGTACAAGGACACGATTAGGGCGCTGGCCAAGGCCGGCATCTCCACCATCTGCTACAATTTCATGCCGGTGGTCGACTGGACGCGCACCGATCTCATGTACCGGCTGCCGACCACCGGCTACGCGTTGCGTTTCGATGCGATCGACTTCGCCGCCTATGACGTCTTCGTGCTGAAGCGCAAGAATGTCGAGGCGAGCTACAGCCAGGCACGCCTCAAGGAAGCGGAAGCGCGGCTGAAGTCGCTCGGCGACGAGCAGATCGAAAAGGTCGAGCGCAACCTGATCGCCGGCCTGCCGGCCACCGAGCGCAAGTACAATCGCGAGACGATGCGCGAGGCGCTCGCCGATTACGACGCGATCGGCCCGGCGGAACTGCGCGCCAACCTGGCCTGGTTCCTGAAGGAGATCATCCCGGTCGCCGAGGAAGTCGGGGCGCGCATGTGCATCCACCCGGACGATCCGCCCTTCTCGCTGTTCGGGCTGCCGCGGGTCGTCTCCACCGCCGCCGACGCGCGCTTCATCCTGGAGACGGTCGACAGCCCGGCCAACGGCCTGACCTTCTGCACCGGCTCCTACGGCGTGCGCGCCGACAACGATCTTGTCGCAATGATCGGGGAATTCGCGCCGAGATCCATTTTGCGCATCTGCGCAACGTGACGCGCGAGGCGGACGGCTCCTTCTACGAGGCGGAGCATCTGGAGGGCTCGACCGACATGGCGGCGGTCATCCTGGCGCTGATGAAGGAGGAGACGCGCCGGCGCAAGGAAGGCCGGTCCGACTGGCGCATCCCGATGCGTCCGGACCATGGCCATCTGCTTGCCGACGACATCGGCAAGACCAGGATCAACCCCGGCTATTCCCTGATCGGGCGGCTCAAGGGCCTTGCCGAATTGCGCGGCATCATGCGGGCGGTGGAGCGGTTCGAACTGGCCTGAGGCTGCTCCCCGAACTCTTCAGCGAGGCGGGCCTTGAACCCTGCCGATCCTGCTGGCCCCTCCGTTCATCTGGAGGGAACGCTTTCCAGTTGCCGCCGCGCCTCGTGGGTCCTGGCGACGAAATTGCGCCAGCCGCCATAGGCGGAGATGTCCGTCGCAGCCAGCAGGCCGGCGGTTTCGGCCAGGAACCCTTTCGCCGATGTGCCGTCGTCGAGCTCGATGGTGCCGATGCCGAGCGGCGGCGGAATGGCGGCGACGAAACGGCCGAAGGCATCGGCGCAAAGCCGCCAGACCTCGACCTCGATCGCGGCGCCGCCGCTGCCGACCCGGATGAGCCCCGGTTTGGGTGTGGTCTGGCCGGCAAGCTCATAGAGCTTGTAAGAAGAGCTGGTCCGCGCCGCCCTGCAGAAGCGCGCGCCGGCCTCCTTCAGCTGGCCGTTGAGCGGCATTCCCGAAAGATGCGCGCCAACCACCACCAACTCGATCGTGCCGTCCTCGGCCGATGCGCCGACAGGCTGTGCGCTCGACTGCCGCCAACCGGTCGCGCCGAGGGCGAGGCCGCTCGCCGAGTGGAGGTCGCGCGCGACGGATGCCGCAAGGCCGTCTCGTCCGGCAGTCGCCAGCAGGGTCACGCTCATCGGCAGACCGTCGTCGCGCGTGCCGGTGGGCACGGCGATGCCGCACATGTCGAGCAGATTGACGAAATTGGTGTAGGTGCCGAGCCGGCTGTTGGTGGCGATCGGATCGGCAAGCACGGCATCGACGGTGTAGTGGGTCGGCGCGGTCGGCACGCAGAACAGGTCTACGGAGGCGATCACCGGGGCGAGCCGGGCCTTGTAGGCCTGCAAGGCATAGAAGCCGCGGAAGGCGTCGGCCGCCGACAGGTTTCGGGCGCCGCCGATGATCTTGCGCGTCACCGGATGGAGCGCTGCTTCATTCACCTCGAAGAAATCGCGGATCGCTGCATAGCGCTCCGCCACCCAGGCGCCTTCGTAGAGCAGATCGGCGGTGGCGTAGAAGTCGCCGAACGGGATCTCGACAAGCCGGCAACCGAGCCGCGACAGCATGGCAAGCGAGGCCTCGAAGCCGGCCTGCATCGCCGTATCGCCGAAGAATTTCAGGTCGGCTTTTACCGGGATGCCGACGTTCAGCACCGGGGCGTGCGCCACGAGCGGGTGGACGGCGACGTCACGCGAATACGGATCGGTTGCGTCGCGCGCGGCGGCGATGGAGAATACCGCGTAGGCGTCGTCGACGGTCAGCGCGAAGACCGACACGCAGTCGAGCGTCCGGCAGGCCGGCACGACGCCGGCCGTCGACAGTGCGCCGACGGTCGGCTTCAGTCCGACGATGCTGTTGAGGCCGGCCGGAATGCGGCCCGAGCCGGCGGTATCGGTGCCGAGTGCGAAGGAGACGATGCCGCGCGCCGTCGCCACCGCCGAGCCGGAGGAGGAGCCGCCCGGCACCAGCTTCAGATCGATCGCATTCCTCGGGATCGGCCATGGCGTGCGCACGCCGACGAGGCCGGTGGCGAACTGGTCGAGATTGGTCTTGCCCACGACCAGGGCGCCCGCAGCCTTGAGCCTCGCCACCACGGTTGCGTCGCTTGCGGGCGTGTAGGCAAATTCGGCGCAGGCGGCCGTGGTCGGCATGCCGGCGACATCGATATTGTCCTTGACGGCGAAGGGGATGCCCCAGAGCGGCATGGCCACGGGGTCGAACGGGCAGAGCGCTTCGGCCTCAGCCAGCATCTCGGCTCTCGTCGCAAGGTGGATGAAGATGCCGGGGTCGGGCGCCGCCGCGATGCGGGCCAGCACCGTATCGATCACCTCGGCGATGCCGATGCCGGCTTGGTAGGCCGCGTGCAGGCTGCCGATATCGAAATGGATGTCGCTCATCTCGTCTCGCCCAGAATGATCACCGGCAGGTCCCACTGGATCAGGACGACGCAACCGTCCTTCGTCCACACCGAATGCTCGGTGCCGACCGGATTGAGGATCACGCTGCCCGCCGGATAGTCGCCGTTCTCGTCGCTCTGGGTGCCTTCCAGCACGACGATGGTTTCCAGCCCGACATGACGGTGGCGTGGCACGCCGGCGCCCGGCTGGTATTTGAGGAC
>NZ_RZOF01000279.1:0-8367 GCF_003998955.1 Mesorhizobium sp. M4B.F.Ca.ET.017.02.2.1
GGTCATGGCAGGGTCCTTGTTCGAGGTTGCGCCGAACTTAACGCCGGATCAGGCTCAGGCAAGTCCGCTTCGACGTCGGCGGGTTGACCGCATGGGCGGCCGCCGCGCATGCTGCCGCCATCGAAGGAGACTGCCGATTGACCGACTGGGTCGAAATCCTGAAGGAGCAGACCGCCACCGGCGACCAGATGGGCCGCGAGGTGCCGAAGATGCTGGCCAATCCCGACATCAGCGAGGCGCAGGTCAAGACACTGTTCTCGGCTTTGGAGAAACAGGCCGACTTCGTCGAGAAGCTGCGGATGGCGCTGGAAAAATTCGACCATGACTTCCCCGTCATCAAGGCGGCCGAGCGGCTGGAGGAGCGCTATGCCGACCTCGCGGCGTCGGTGGCCGAAAAGCTGAAGGCGATGCGGACGTAGCGTCGTCTATTTTTCGATAAGCTTCTCGAATCGCCGGTCCGGCACGAACCAGGTTATCGCCACCGCCACATAGAGGGCGACGCCGATCCACTGGTTGACGAAGGTGAGCAGCACGCCAGCTATGTAGATCGCCAGCGAGATCTTGCCCTTCCTGTCTTGGCCCACCGCCTTGGCGAAGGTCGTGTCCGCGCCGTGCAGATGGCGCAGCTTGGTGACCAGGATCGTGTAGGCGACGGCGCAGAGCGCCAGGTCGGCGCCGTAGACGGCGACCGGGACCGGCGCGAAATGGTTCTCGCCCATGAAAGCGGTCGTCACCGGCATCAGCGACAGCCAGAACAGAAGGTTGAGGTTCGCCCACAGGACGTATCCGTCGACGCGCTGCACGGTGTGGAACATGTTGTGCAGATTGTTCCAGTAGATGCCGACATTGATGAAGGACAGGACATAGCTGAAGAAGACCGGCCACAACGGCGCAAGGGCGGAAAAATCCTCGCCGTGCGGCACCTTCAGCTCCAGCACCATGATGGTGATGATGATGGCGACGACGCCATCGGTGAATGCTTCGACCCGTCCTTTGCCCATCGATTCTCCCCTTGAACAGGCGAAGGGTACGAGAGGATTTCGCGCGGCGCCATACTGACCATCCTGTCAGGAGCGTATTGGGCGAGAGGAACGGCCGTCACCACCTACACGTTAGGCGGGCATCCCCCTAAAAGAAGGACGTCGACATGACGACCTACGCTCAAGCCATTACGCGCGACAATGAACTCGGCGGCGGCGCCGCGACCGCCGCCGTCGCTGCCATGATCGCGGCGCTGTTTGCCGGCAGCACGGTGCTGACGCCGCTCTACATCATCTACAAACAGGCCTTCGGCTTCTCCCAGCTGACGTTGACGCTGGTCTATGCCGTCTATGTCGTCGGCAATCTGGCGGCACTGCTGGTGTTCGGACGGCTGTCGGATGCCATTGGCCGCCGTCCGGCCACCCTGGCGGCGATGGCGACCGCTCTTGTCAGCGCGCTGGTCTTCCTGTTCGCCGAGAATGTCGCCTGGCTCGATATCGCCCGCATCCTGAGCGGTCTTGGCATCGGCGTCGGCGCGGGAACAGGCACCGCTTGGCTCGCCGAGCTGATCGACAGTGAGGACAAATCGCGCGCCGCAACCATCGCCACCAGCACCAATTTCGTCGGCCTCGGCCTCGGCGCACTGGTGTCGGGGGTGCTTGCCGAATACGCGCCCTGGCCGCTCAGGCTGACATTCGCCCTCTATCTGGCGCTGCTTGCCCTGGTCACGCTCTTGATCTGGCGCACGCGGGAAACCGTGATGCGGCCAGGGCGGCTCTCGGATGTCTCGATGCGGCCACGGCTGTCGGTGCCCGCCGACATCCGCGCGGCCTTCGTGGCGCCGGCGGTGACCGGCTTCGGGGCCATGGCGCTTGTCGGCTTCTATGCTGCGCTGGCGCCGAGCATCCTGGCCCAGCAGCTGCATGTCACGAACCACGCCGAGGCCGGCGCGCTGTTCTTCGAGCTGTCGATGGTGGCGGCCGCGACCATCCTGCTGACGCTGCGGCTGTCCAGCCGCATCACCATGCTGGCGGCGCTGGCGCTGATGATCCCGACCGTGGCGCTGGTCGTTGCCGCGCAAGTCTATGCGTCCATGGCAATCATGATCGCCGCAACCGGCTTGTGTGGCGTGGCGGCGGCGCTCGGCTATCGCGGCGGCCTGCAGGTGGTGAACCAGATCGCGCCGGACGACCGGCGCGCCGAAGTTGTGTCGGCCTTCTTCATCTGCTGCTTCTGCGGCAACGCGCTGCCGGTCATCGGCATCGGCATCCTGTCGAACTGGACGAGCGCGACGGCAGCAACCTTGGCCTTTGCCGGGATGATCACGGTCTTTGCGCTGGTGGCGCTGGGGTTCGGCGCGAGATACGCGCGCTAGGGTTCAGCCGTCCGGCGTCTCGGGCGCCATGTTCGCGCGCTGGCGCGGCACGCCGAGACCGGTGTCCGGCGGTTCGCCGGCGGCCGGCCTGCCCTCGATCATGTGCAGGGTGCGCCAGCCGCCGAAACGGTAGTAGCCGGCGGCCAGCGCCAGTGAAGTGATCGAGCCGGCCGGAAAGCTCCACCAGAGCGCCTCCTCGCCGATCACGCTCCGGAAGAAATAGGCAAAGCCGGTGCGCACGATCAGCACCGAGATCACCAGGATGATCAGCGGCGGCATCACCGCGCCGGTTGCGCGCACGGTGGCAAACAGCACGATGGTGACGCCGAACAGGATGAACGACCAGGACGCGACATTGTTGATGTGGGCGGCGATGTCGATGGCCGCGCTGTCGGTGCTGAGGAACAGGCTGAGGATCGAACGGTCGAAGAAAAACAGCAGGAAGACCAGCGCGCCGGTCAGCACCAGGTTGAAGCCGACGCCCGAAGCCGCGACCTTGCCGATGCGGTCCCAGCGCCCGGCGCCGACATTCTGCGCGGCCATCGAGGAGACGGCCGCGCCGATGGCGAGCGCCGGCATCTGGATATAGGTCCAGAGCTGCGCGGCGATGCCGTAGGCGGCGGCGACCTGCGACCCGTAGGAATTGACGATGCCCATGACCGTCAACGCCGCGGCGGAAATCACGATCATCTGCAGGCCCATCGGCACGCCCTTGAAGACGACGATCCTGAGCAGCGCCGGATCGGGCCGCAGCAGGGCGAGGTTGGCGCCGGCGAGCCTCAGCGGATGCTTGCGGGCATAGAGCACGATCAGGATGGCGATCACGCTCACCGTCTGGCCGATCAGCGTGGCGGTTGCGGATCCGGCGATGCCGAGCTCCGGGAGCGGCCCGAGGCCGCGGATCAGCAGCGGGTTGAGCACGATGTCGAGGACGACCGCCAGCGCCATGAAGACGAACGGCGTGCGCGAATCGCCGGCGCCGCGCAGCACCGTCATGACGAAGGACAACAGGTTCATCATCGGCACAGCGGCGAAGATGATGCGCAAGTAGGAGCGCGCCAGCGGCAGCGCGTCGGCCGGCGTGCCCAGCGTGTTGAGGATGGCGTCGACCCAGATCCAGCCGCAGACGGCGAACACCACCGAGACGAGGAAGAAGAAGGTGGCGCTGGTGCCGACGATGCGCCGCGCCTCCGGCAGGTCGCGGGCGCCGACCGACTGCGCGACCAGGATGGTGGCGGCCATGCCGATGCCGAACACCGTGCCGAGGATCAGGAACAGCACCAGATTGGCGTTGGAGGTCGCGGTCAGCGCCGCCTCGCCGAGGAAGCGGCCGACCCATACCGCATTGATCGAGCCGTTGAGCGACTGCAGCACGTTGGAGCCGAGCACCGGCAAAGCGAACAGCAGCAGCGTGCGCGGGATCGGGCCGCTGGTGAGGTCGCCGGTGCGCCGGCGGGCAGGCGTCTTGTCGTCCATGGTGGGCTGCTCAGCGCTGGTCTTTGGGTGCGGTCGGCGATGATCGCCGATTTGAGGGGACAGGTCGATGCGAAGCCGGAAAATTCCGCCTGAGCGAAAATCGATTCACACTTTCGGCATCATGCTCTGGCGTGCCTTGATCCAGTCATGTTCTCAAAGCGTGCGGAATGGGCTATTGATCCCGGGTGCGTGGGGCCGCACTCCTTAGATCTTATTGATAGCCGGGGGGATGATGTCCGATAGTTCGCTGTTTTTTGAGCGCCTGAACCGGCGCGCGTTTCTCGGTGCGTCCGCTGTGGGAGCAGCCTCCGTGGCTCTTTCGGCCTGCACCACTACCGACGTGGCGCCACCGGCGGCAGCGCCGCCGCCGCCAAGCGATTCGGCTTTCGGCGCTGCCGAGAGCATGTATGCGGCACGCGTCGACGAGGGCTATCAGCTGCCGGCAATCCCGGTGGACAAGCTCGATCCGAAGTTCGTGCGCCAGATCGTGCCCGACCCGACAGGGGAAAAACCCGGCACGATCGTCGTCGATACCTCCGAGCATTTCCTCTATCTGGTGCGCGACGGCGGCGAGGCCATCCGCTATGGCGTCAGCCTCGGCAAGGCCGGTTTCGGATGGACCGGCAGCGCCGTCGTTCAGGCGCGTAAGAAGTGGCCGGTCTGGACGCCGCCGCCGGAAATGATCCAGCGCCGGCCTGAACTGGCGAAATACAAGGACGGCATGCCGCCCAGTCCGCAGAGCCCGCTCGGCGCCCGCGCGCTCTATCTCTTCCGCGACGGTAAGGACACGATGTACCGGCTGCACGGCACGCCGGAGTGGGATTCCATCGGCAAGAACGCTTCGTCCGGCTGCGTGCGCTTCATGAACCAGGACATCATCGACCTCTACGGCCGCGTCAATGGCGTCGCGCAGGTCTTCGTGCGCCCGAACCTGTCGCCCGCCGGCAAGCTCACGGCGGTGTCGAACAGGACCGCCGAGCCGATCGATGCCGGCGTGCCGAGGGACGCGGAGATCTTGAAGTAGATCGTCGACAAATGGCCTGAAGGCGGACGCGCCCGGCGCGTCCGCCTTTCTGTCGTTAGCTAGTTCGTGGCGAGGTTCGACAGCGTCACTTGATAGACCAGGAACATGGTGTCGACATCGGCGCCGTCCCCGGCCTTGTAGGACGCGCCGACCTGGAAGCCGTCCTGGGTCAGGAAATCGTTGTCGTTGGCGACGAACAGGAAGTAGTCGTCGGGCAGCTTGGGATCGAGCACGCTGACCAGCGACATCGCTTCCCACTTCTCCGAGAGATTGTCCTTGTCGTTCGGCTTACCATTGTGCAGACCGAAGCGGCCAAGCTGGGCCCTGTCGTTGATGTCGATGAACGGCGTGACCTTGGCCGGGGCAACCGACGCATCGAGCACGCCCTTCGGCGCCAGCGGCTTGTCGGCGGCGTCGAACGGGCCGCCGGCGATGTCGGTCGCGCCGGACAGGTCGACGATGTTGATCTTGCGATAGAGCGACTCTTCGCCCTTCACACCCTGGCCGTTGCCGCTGTCGCGCGTCAGCATCAGGAAGCTCGTGTTGGAGAGCGCGACGATCTCACTCTGCGCCGCCACCTTGGTCTTGCCCTTGGCGTCCTTGAACACCGGCAACGGCACGACATATTCATGCGCCAGCTTGAGATGGGCGAGGTCGGATGCGTCATAGACCAGCGCCCTGGTGTTCTGGCGCGTCGAGCCGGAATCGCCGCCATCCTGGCGCGGCGCCGACTGCAGCACGGCGATCAGGAACTTGCCGTCCGGCGTCAGCGACATGCCTTCCAGGCCCTGGTTGTTCTGGCGGCCGGTCTCGGGATCCTTCGGATCGGGCTCGGCGGCGCCCGGGCCCGGATTGTCGGAGGCGAAGTTCGGCTTGCCGTGGCGCATTGGCACCAGGGCCGCCGGCGGCTGGGTGGCCGACATCAGGCGGCCCTCGGCCGAGAAGCGATAGATGTTAGGGCCGTACTCGTCGGAGATGAACATGCTGCCGTCCGGCAGGCGCACGATGGCTTCGTCATCCAGCGCCAGCTTGCCATTGTCGGCCTGCGGCAGGATCGGCATGTCGCCGGCGGCGGGGCGGACGCCGTTCAGCGGGTCGAGGCCGGTGGCGTCAACGCCCTTGTCGTCGGTGAGCAGCAGGGTGTCGGCGAGCGTCGCATTGACGCCCGACTGTTCCTGGCCGGCTGCGGGCGCGGCGCCCGGAGGGGTCGGGGCAAGCTCGATCGAAACGGTGTTGAGGCGGGCCCGATAGTCGGTGGTGCCGACGACGTTGTAGCCACGATCCGGCAGCAGCCAGAGCGAGCCCTTGTAGGCGTTGCCGTCACGCGCCCAGCCCTTGGTGTCGATCGCCATGCCGGAACCGGAGCCGAAGGTCTCGCCGAACTTGTCCTTCTGGTTGGCGGGGATGCGGCCGACGCCGACCAGGCCCTTGTTGACATAGGCGACGCCATCGGCGAGCGCCGGGGTGAGGGCTGTGAACAGCGCAAGTGCCGCGCCAAGTGCAACGGTCCGGTTGAGATGTTTCATGGATATCCCCTTGTGACAGAGCATGCCGGAGCGGGTGTCGCATCGACATGCCGCCGGCACCTTCCGCCAAGCGGTCTAGGACTCGAACATGATACCTGCGTGACAGGCCGCGCCGGCGCGTGCCCCGGAACCATTTTCCAATCGCAACCGTTGCAGGCGAGCCCAGGCATCGCCTGCGATGGTCGGTCGAGCCATGGGCTCAGGAGGACATATGGGTTTCGATCAGTATCACGAGCCGGCGGAGGAATTGACGCAGAAGGTGCGGACATTTGCCCGCATGATCACTTCGCTGATCGAGGAGGCGGAGGCGATCAGCTGGTACGAGCAGCGCATGTCGGTGGAAAAGGACGCGCAGGCGCGCGCCATCATGAAAAATGCGCAAGGCGAGGAGTTCAAGCATTTCGGCATGAATCTCGAATTCCTGCTGCGTCAGAAGAAGGACTGGCGGGCAGAGCTGAAGGAAATCCTGTTCACGACCGGCGACATCGTAAAGGCTGGCGAGAAGGGCGAGGAGAAAGTGGACTGAGGTCGATGCGGCTACCCTCGGCGACTATCAGTCGCTCTCTCGCGCGATCAGTTCCAGCGGCCAGACCTCGCGCATGATGCGCGTGCCTTCCGGACCGGCGAAGGCGGGGAGCGATGCAAGCAGCATCTCGGCCAACCGCCGGCCCATGGGCTGCAGCGCCGGGCGGAAGGCGGTCAGCGCCGGCGAGAAATAGCGGCAGAGCGGCGTGTCGACGATGACCGTCACGGCGATGTCGTGGCCGGGCCGGATGCCCATCTCGGCCAGCGCCTTGCAGCCGCCGAGCGCCATAGCGTCGTTGTTGTAGATGATCGCCGTAGGCCGGTCCTTGGAGAGCATCACGCGCGGTGTCACCTGGTAGCCGCCGCCCTCGTTGATGAAGCCGTCGGCGATCAGGCCGGGATCGACCTCGATGCCGTGCCGCCTCAAGGCCTTGCGGTAGCCGTCGAGGAACAGGTAGCCGAAATTGAGATTGAGGGCAGGGCGGACCGCGGCGATGCGGCGGTGGCCGCGCGCCACCAGCCGGTCGACGGCGTCGCTGCCGGCCTTCTCGAAATCGAGGTCGAGGGAAGGGTAGGACTTGCCGCCGGAACGGCTGCGGCCGAGCGTGGCGAAGGGGAAGCCTCTCTCGGTCAGATAGTCGATGCGTTCGTCCTCGCGCCGCGTCCAGGCCAGCACCACGGCGTCGGCGCGGCGCGTCTCGACGACGCGGCGCAGGCGCTCCTGCTGGTAGTCGCCCGGCGCGCCCATGACCACGATCAGGTCGAGGCCGCTTTCGGCGAGCCTGCCCTGCAGGCCGGTGAGGAAGGGAATGAAGAAGGGCTCGCCATATTGCTGGTCGCCCGGATGCGGCTGCAGCATGAAGGCGATCGAGTGGGTGGCGCCTTGCCGGAGGCTGCGGCCGGACTGGTTGGGTGCGTAGTTGAGCTGCTTGGCGGCTTCCAGCACGCGCTGGCGTGTGTCGGCATTGACATCGGCGCGGCCGTTCAGCGCCCGCGACACGGTGCCGATCGAAATGTTCAGGTGACGCGCAAGGTCGTGGATGCTGGACGCCAAGGACGGTTCTCCCCCTGCCTTGGCTAGCACTGGCTGCCGCTCAGGCCAAGGCTTTGGGATGATTTTCGCAAACAGCCGATTGACATTCTACGCTATCGGGTGTGTTCTCGTAAACGTTTACGGAAAAACGTTTACGGTGACGCCGTGGATGCCGTGACGATCGGCCTGGAGGGGTCGAGCGGAGGAGGAGCGCTGGATGAAGGTCGTCCTGGCCGGCTGCGGAGCCATGAGCAAGCAGTGGCTCGATGCCGCGAGGCAGATCGACGGGCTGACGATTGCCGGCCTGGTCGACCTCGACGCCGAACGGGCGCAGGCGAGAGCGCGCGAATACGGGCTTGCCGGGGCCGACATCGGCACCAGCCTCGATGCCGTTCTCGACCAAACCAAGCCTGACGCAGTGTTCGAC